>JAGGZF010000009.1 GCA_021162155.1 bacterium | reverse complement strand
CTTCATCAGGGATTTTTTCAGTTCTTTCGTTGCCTGAATAACCTGCTCAGTTTTTTCCTTTGATGTCTGGATTGTTGATAAAACAAAAGCGATGGCTTTTTGTTCTTGCAAAGGTGGGAGTGGGATTAAAATTTTTCTCATTACCGCTTGATTCAATTTTTTCCTAGTAGTTCCTGATGTATACCTTTCAATATCATCGTAAATAAACCAATATAACAAAAATTTATTGGTGGTTTTGCCTTCTTTTGCTTGTATAATATGGGCATGATTGTTTACCCAGAATTTTCCATTCATAACATAGGCAGTATTTTGAAATTTTTTCCAAAAACCACCATCTTCTGCTAATAAAAGATATTCACCATCAAATATATAATCATTAATACGATCAATTATTCCGTTAGCTCCACAATATGGATAATTTCCCTTCATTTTATTCCGTTCTGTTGAACTTAAGGGAACTCTTTTTTTATCGTAAACATTTACAACATCCCCCAACCTCACAACTTCCCACTCTTTTGGCAATAGACCTAATTCTGTTTGTTTGTATTGTTCTTGTTGTGGGGTTTTGAGTTTGGTTTGCATTTTCATAAAATCACATATAGAATCTATAATGATTTTGAAGGGGGCTACCTTTTTCTAATTCTGATAAAATTTGACCTACTCTATCAGCAAATGCTAATGTGATCGGGAAATAGGTAGAAAATGCTGTTGTGTTCCAATTGAGTTTAGTTAGACCTAATATTTCATCACAAATATCTTTTATCTCAGAGTCACCAATATGAGTTATTAATAGTGGTTTGGGAATCCTATGTCCGGGGTAAGTTCTTATTCTTGGAATATATCCCGAAGTAAAAAGTAAGTATTCATTATCTGATAACTTGATTAGAGTTCCTCTTAATACAGGATACGATCCAGATCTCATGAATCTTATTCCGAGATTTCTTTTTGAGATTGTAACAAAATCTTTCTTAAATTCACCTATAGCTTTACTAAATCCTTTTTTTTCTGCTTCAGTAAAAAGTGTTTTTTTATGAATTACCACTCTTATAGGGTTTCTTCCGGATTTTTTTATATATCTTTTAATAGCATCGGATAAAAGTTTTTCTGCTTGCTCTTCTGTTAAATGAGGTTCTCCTAATTTCTCATCTCTATAAACCTCCGTTCCTCTTAACACAAACCCTTCTCCTGTATGAGTAAATACCTGAGCCATAGATGTTTGAATATCTTTATTATAACTTAACTTATCCCTATAAAATGAAATTCCTACATAGCATGTATCTTCCCTCAATTTTGCAAGCCTCCATGGTTTTCCATTAGCTTTATAAAAAAGTGCTGTTGAGAAATTCCATACAAAAGAGGCAGGATCCTGTCTTTTACTTCTTTTATTTCTCCTATAATTCAAAATTTCATCCATAGTTGACTCTCTTAATATTTGAATTGGTTTAGCTGATTTAAGACTCATAACTCTGCCTTTTAATGCATTTCTAAAATCAAACCCCCTTGGTGCTTTTTCTTTTTTTACTGTAGGAATAATACTCCACTCTGTGAGAAATTTCTGATTTTTCTTTTTAAAGTCTTCAATCTGTTTTTGAAGCTTTGTTCGTTTTGGTATTTTTGCTCCCCGGGTTCTCTCAGAAATTCCACAAAATTCTTCTATATCTTTTGGTAAACAACATAAAATAACATCAGGGACGTTATCTTCTTCCAGTATATTCTTTATTTTACTTAAATATAACTCAACGGCAGATCCTATTCTTTTATTAATATCAACTATTTTCAGTATCCTTTCTATTTCACTAATAAGAATAGTTTCTTGCCAAGAATTTGATAACTCTATAGAACAATTGAATTTTGTATCTTTAGACATGCCTGGATATGGAGGATACAACCATTTGTTAGGTTCCAAGCTATCAATTCGTTTTTGTATCAACGCAATAATTTCTTTTGATTTCTCTATAGTGTCTTTATTCCCTATAATTCCAATTTTAATTTTATCCAACGCTTTTGATTCTGTTGGGAAACGATAAGGTCCAAAATATTTTAGACCTAACCGTGGGTCTTTTTCTTCATTCTGCCCACCAAAAACAAGATTTTTTTCAGAAAGATAAGCTATTTTAAAACTCATCTTCATCACCCTCAAAAATATTTTCTTCATAACTATCAATTCTAAATTTTGAAGAAGGGATATCATATAGTATACCAACATTTGTTTTTAATTCTACAGGCTTATTAGAAATAATCAAATAATCCTTTATTCTAATATTATCCCCCTCTCCTAGTTGATGTATCCAAAAAAGAATTGTATTTAGATAGGCATTATTATATTTATTATAAGATAAACGGGTAATAATTGTTCCAAATCTAAAACTAGAAACTGGTTTTCTTCCATCTTCTGTAATAACAAATGTAGGCAATATTCTTAAATAAAACTTATTGTTTATATATATGAAGTTGGGATTAAAAGCAGCATGCCAATAAATAAATCTCCCTAATTGTTC
>JAGGZF010000061.1 GCA_021162155.1 bacterium | reverse complement strand
GCTTTTATTAATTCAATTTTTTCAATATGCGGAGAAAAAAGAGGTAGTATCCATTCTATACCCACTCCTTTAACTATCCTTCTAATAGTAAAAGTAGCCCCAGATTCAGAACCATGTTTTCGGGCTAAAACTAAACCTTCTATTCTCTGGATTCTTTCTTTTTTTCCTTCTTTTATCTTTTGGTATACCCGGACAAACATTCCCGGTTGTATTTCTGTTGGTTTAATAACAGGCATAAAAACTTTTTTACTTTAGTTGTATGATAATAACATAAAAAAGGACTTTTAGTCAAAATGTAAGTGGTGTAAAACATTTTGTAAATCAGCAGGTAAAGGGGCTTCTACTTCTAAATAACTGCCCTCTGAATTAAAAAAAGCAATTCTGATACAATGAAGGAACTGACGCTGTAAAGAAAAAGGTAATTTTTTTGTTTTGGGCCCGTATTCTTTATCCCCTACTACAGGAAAACCTATGGCTGCTAAATGAACTCTAATTTGATGAGTTCTACCGGTGCGAGGAAAAACCTTTAATAAAGTAAAATTATCTGATTTTTTAATAACCTGAAATTTAGTAAGGGCTGGTTTTACTGAAGAAGATTGAGTTGCAGATAAAACTACTTTTCTTCTGAAAGGAGATTTAGGAGAACGAGTTAGAGCCAATTGTATTTCTCCTTGTTTTTTATTTACTCTTCCCCACACCAAAGCTAAATATTCCTTTTTTATCTGATGATTTTTAAACAAATTCTTCAAATAAAAGAAAGTGGGGTTATCTTTGGCTATTAATAAAACGCCGGAAGTATCTTTATCCAACCGATGGACTATTCCGGGGCGCAAGAAATTCTCTCCTACTTTTTTCAGAAAAGGATATCTGAGAATTATCCAGCTTGCTATAGAAGGAACTTTAATATTTTTAACATTAGGATGAACAACTACTCCTGCCGGTTTATTCAGAGCAAGAAGGTGTTTATCTTGATAAAGAATTTGGGGTTCTGGATTTAAAGGTAAAGGAGCGAGCTTTATTTCTTCTCTTATTCGGAAAAATTCCTCTTGGAGATAGATTTTCTCGCCTCCTTTTAAACTAAAACTTGGCTTTACCTTATGAAGATTAACTAAAACTTGCTGGTTTTTTATTGCTTGCGCAATTTGATGACGAGATAAATTTTTATAGCGGGAGTGAAGATATTTATCTATTCTAATAGTACTATCTAACTCTTCCACTTTAATCACTTTCATAAATACTGCCTCGGAATTTTTACTTTTTCTTATTAACTAATTCCTGATAAATTTCTTCTATTTTCTGAAAGACCAAACGACGGTCATGAGGTTTAATAAACTCTTTACTTTTAAGAGAGAACCTTTTAGCTAATTCTGGATTAGTAAGGATTTTGATTATCGCTTCAGCAAAGGATTGGGGATTATGAGGGTCAACTAAAAATCCATTTTCTCCATCACGCACTAATTCTGGTAAAGCCCCTCCATTAGCGGCTACTATGGGTAATCCAGAAGCCATTGCTTCCATAGTTACCAAACTTTGAGCCTCAATATAGGAAGGCATCACGAACAGATCTGCTAGTTGATAGAATTCAGGTAAATCTTCATCTCCGGGCTTTAAAGGACCAATAAAAGTCACTCTATTTTTAAAGGAACTCTCTTGAACTTTAGTAATCAATTTTTCTTTCAAATCCCCGCTTCCTACTAACAGAAAACGGGCATTTACTCTCTGTAAAACCAAAGGTATGGCTTCTAATAATACCTCTAAATTTTTATCTTTATCTATCCTGCCAGTATAGAGAACTAAAGGTTCATTAACTAAATCCGCTATTTTGTATTCTTGTAAAAATTCTTCAGACACCCTTCCTGTTTTAAAGAAGTTCAAATCTATTCCATTAGATATTACCTGAACAGGAATAGTTACTCCCCATTTTTGGACCTCACTTTTGATATAACGAGAGGGAACTATCATCAAATTTAGATAATTGTTATAAAAATTAGCCAAAATTTTAGCCATTATCTGGCCAGCAAATCTTTGTAACAGTTTAGGTAATCCCAAATAAGCCAAAGGGAAGGCCAGAGAACTATGTTGAGTAGCTATCACCGGGATATTTCTTTCTTTCGCTTCAGTAGCTAATGCTTGGGAAATAAAAAGAGGGTCCTGAAGATGAATTAAATCCGGATGATACTTATCTAAAACTCTACTTATTTCCAGCTTAGCTAGATAACTAACCCTTATCTTACGCCGAATAGGATTAGGAAAGGATTTAATTCTTAAGATAGTATACCCTTTATGGGTTTGCTCTACCTTAAAATCTCCACTGGCAGAAGCAGTAACCACCCACACTTGATCTTCTTTTTTCCTTCCAAAATGAGTAGCCAATCTATCCGTTACTATTGTTACACCAGAAATGTGAGGAAAATAGGCTTCCACTGAATAAAAAATTTTCATATCTATTCTAAACTCATTTTACCAAAAAAATTCCAGAAAAAGAACATTTTCCTTGCTACTAAAGTTTGAGAAAAGGGTATGCAAAAGATTTTAAGATAAAAGGACGACGAAACGCTACTCTATTCTATAATGGATTTATAAAGAACTTATAATCTTGTCCGATGGATTTTTTGTAGCCGAGATTCTCGCTTTTTTAAATTCTCCTCTGCTCCTTTTACTAAATCTTGTTTCTCTCTACTTACACCAATAAGAAAATAATCAAATAATCCCATCCATTGCTCAAAAGTCAAGTCAGTGGGCTTAGATAAGAGACCAAATTTTAAATCTTTGGCTAGTTTAGAAAATTGCTGATGAGTGAAAACTTTCTTAAATGCCTGCTTGAGATTCGGCTTCCACTGATTAAACCCATAAACAACAAAATCGCGGAAAAATTGAGAGTTTTTCTGTTCTATTAATGGTTCTTTTCTCTTTTTAATATTCAATAAAACAATATTCACCTTAGGTATCGGATAGAAATCACTTATTCGGAAACGATATAAAATTTTCATCTCAAACCATGGTTTCAGAAGCAAAGAATATTGCCTTTCTTTACCATAGGGAAGCCCGGCGAATTTTTTAGCAGCTTCTTCCTGAATAATTACATAAGAATCTTCCGGTGGATTAACAGCTGAAGTTAATTTTTTTATTATCTGGGCAGTAAGATTAAATGGAATATTAGAGAAAACTTTATACTTCTTTTGCTTCGGTAAATGCCACTTTAAAAAATCTCCATGAAAGACTTTAAGCCGGCTATTTTCTGAAAACTTTTGTTTGATTTTTTGAAACAATTTCTCGTCTTTTTCAATAGCGACTACCTTTGTTTTGAGTTTCAATAATTGCTCAGTAATTATTCCTTTACCCGGGCCAATTTCATAAACGAGATCGCCGGGATTAATATCGGCTAATCTTACAAGTTTCTCTACCAATCTCGGGCTTCTCAAAAAGTTCTGTGAATACTTAAGTTGGCTTTTGTTCATAATCTCTCATTTACTATCATTCCTATTTTACCTTTCAAAAGAGGTCTTTGTAAAAGGGCTTATTTAGGTAAGTTATATCCGGACTTACTGCTTTTTGTCACTCGAGGTTTTAGTACTTTATAGCCGTAAGCTTAGCAAAGCTAATTTAACAGGCGTAATAAAGTGTGGGCGGTACTGGACTCGAACCAGTGACCTTGCGCACGTCAAGCGCACGCTCTAACCAGCTGAGCTAACCGCCCT
>JAGGZF010000040.1 GCA_021162155.1 bacterium | reverse complement strand
CCTATTGCTTGGGCTAAAGTTCTGGCTCTATCTGCTACTAATTGAGAATGATCTAATCCGTGATCTGTATAACCTTGATATTTCAAAACTATCCCACTGCTTTTAATAAATTGAAGGATAAAAGGATCATCATTAATCTGAGCTAAAGTAAGCATAATATTAATTAAAGGCCTAAATCTTCTGCTATTTTTTTCATTGAATCCAAAGCAATCTCAACAAACTTTTCCAAAGGAAGATTTAAATACTCCTGACATCTAAGAATATGCTCTCTATTTGCTCCTCTGGCAAACGCTTTCTCCTTAAAACGATTCAGTACATTCTGAACAGTTAAATCTTGAATCTTTTTTGAAGGTAAAACCAAAGTGGCTGCAACTATCAAGCCAGATAAAGCATCTGCCACAAAAAGGGCTTTAGCTAATAAGGTTTGAGGCTGTTCTTGGTGTATCTCGTTATGAGTTTTGACGGCCTGGCAAATTTCTTCATCTAAACCCATATCTTTTAACATTTCCGCCCCTATTAAGGAATGTTTCTCTGGCTCATTTTTGGTCTGTTCATAATCTATATCATGAAGCAACCCTGTTAATCCCCATCTTTCTTCATCTTCCTGAAAATATTTGGCTAATCCTCTCATTATCGCCTCCACTGCCAAAGAGTGTTTTATCAAATTGGGAGTGGAAATATTCTGATGCAATATTTCTAAAGCTTTTTCTCTGCTCATAAATTCAAAATTTAACTTATTTTAGTGCCCGGAGGGACTTCTTTGTCCGGCTGCAGCAAAGAAATAAAGCCCTCACCAGTGGCCGCTAAGAGCATGCCTTGACTCTCTATCCCCATTAATTTCTTCGGCTCCAAATTAGCCACAACAATAATTTCCTTATTTATCAACTCTTGAGGTTGGTAAAACTTTCCTATTCCTGCTACTAATTGCCTTTTCTCTTCTCCTAAATCCACTTCTAATTTTACTAACTTCTCTGAGTTCTCTACTTTCTCGGCTGCTACAATACGGCCTACTTTTAATTCTATTTTTTGAAAATCAGAGAAAGATATCATAATAATAAAAAATTAAAAATATTCTAAACTAATTCTCCCCGCTGATTTTACTAACCAGCGGGGAGAAGGAGAATAATTATTTCACTACATTGATTTTAATCTTTTTCGCTTTCGATTTAGATACCGCTTTCTTGGGCATTTCTATCTTCAAAATCCCCTTCTCGTAAGTGGCCTTAACTTTATTCTCGTCTACTGCTACAGGTAACCGTACTATCCTCTCGAAAGAACTGCGGCTAATTTCTCTTCTCCAGTAGTTCTTTTTCTTTTCTTCGCTCTTTTTTTCTCCTTTTCCGGCAACTCTTAACATACCATTCTCCACACTTACTTCGATCTGTTTAGGATCTATTCCCGGCGCATTAACTTCAGCAATAACTGCTTTATCTGTTTCATAAAGATCCATTGCCGGAAATAGTTTTTCTTTTGGAATCACGGGCAAAAGCCAATCTTCGTCTTCCCAAAAGCGGTCTAAATCGAAAAGCGGTCTCCAAGGAATTATAGCCATAGTTTTTTAGAGAAATTAATTTTTTCGACCTGCGCAGAATGATTTTTCTATTCAGTATCTATAATTATAACAAAACCCCAACAAAATTCAAGGAAAAACATATCAATCTTTACCTGAATATTCAATCGGAGGATAAACCTTATTCGTATCTTAGTGCTTCTATAGGATTAAGAGAGGCAGCGCGTTTAGCTGGATAATAACCAAAACCAATTCCAATAGCGGCTGATACACCAAACGCTAAAAGAACAGAAAACATTGAAATCTTCGTGCTAATACCAGTAAACTTAGTAATCAATAAAGATCCAAGCCAGCCTAAAACAATACCAATAATTCCTCCAATTAGAGTAAGCATAACTGCTTCTGTAAGAAATTGTAAGGCAATCTCTCTATTTTTAGCACCAATGGCTTTACGCAAACCAATTTCTCGAGTCCGTTCTGTAACTGTTGTTAGCATCATATTCATAATGCCAATACCACCAACAATTAAAGAAATTCCGGCAACAGCAGCCAAGAACACTGTAAGAGTGCTAGTGATAGAAGTGGCTGTTTTTAGAATATCGGATTGGCTCATTACAAAAAAATCAGCCGTTTGAAAATCCAGAATATTATGCCGCGCCAACAAAAGATCGGTAATGTACTGTTGGACACTTGCCACATACTCTGGTTCCTGAACTTGTATATTAATAGTAGTAAGATAATCATCACCAATTAAAAAGTGTTGAGCAGTAGTTAGAGGAATAAAAATTCTATCATCCTGATTAATAAACCCTGTTCCACCTTTTGGTTGAGTAACGCCAATGACCGTAAAACTAATCTTATTTATTCTAATTTTTCGTCCAATAGGATTAACATTTTCTCCAAATAAATCATCGCGAGTTGTCGGCCCAAGAACTGCTACCTTAGATAAATTTCTCAAATGACGGCTGGAAATAAACGAACCTATCTCCACTTTAATATTTCTCACAACGCTATATGAAGGTGTTATGCCAACCACTAAAGTATTAGTGTTTGCTCCTTTAGTTGTAACCTGGTATCTAACTAAAACTTCAGGCGCCACTGCCTTTATATAAGGCACTTGTTTCTGAATAGCATCAGCGTCCTTTAAAGTAAGAGTTTGGGCTGAGCCTCGGCTAGAGCGCACCTGGGACCCAGGCCCTATTTGGAACCCTGGTAAAACCACTATTAGATTAGAGCCAATTCCCTCTATCCTTGCCTGAATTTCTCTTTGAGTTCCTTGCCCGATAGAAATCATAGCCACTACTGAACTGATGCCGACAATAATACCTAGAATCGTTAATCCTGAACGAACTTTATTCATTGATATCGCTGAATAGGCTTCTTGTAATAGGTCTAAAAACTTCATATTACTATGACTGTTATTTAGAGAGTCAAAGATTCTTTTTGGCTATTATTAATAAAACGCTGCTGATGATTCTGATTATCTTCAACAATAGAGCCATCAATAATATGAACAATCCTGTTAGCATACTCGGCTATATAGCGTTCGTGAGTAACAAGGACAATAGTTTTTCTCTGTTTAATATTAAGCTTCTGGAATGTTTCTAATACTCTTTCGCTTGTTTTTGTGTCGAGATTACCGGTTGGTTCATCAGCCAAGATAAGTGACGGATTATTAACGAGGGCTCGAGCAATAGCTACTCTTTGCATCTGACCTCCGGAAAGCTGGTTAGAGAGATGATTAAAACACGATTCTTCTAATCCAGCATCAATAAGAGCCCTCCTTGCTCTTTCCTCTCGTTCCTCTCGGGGTACTCCGGCATAAATAAGAGGCAACATAACATTACGAAGCACAGTTGTTCGTGGTAATAAATTAAATGATTGAAAAACAAAACCTATTTTATTTTTTCTAATATCTGCCAATTCGTCACTAGAAAGTCGAGAAACATCCTGATTATCTAAAAAATACTTACCTTCGGTTGGTGTATCTAGACAACCTAAAATATGCATCAGGGTTGATTTACCAGAACCAGAAGGACCCATAATAGCCACAAACTCTCCTTCTTTAATGCTCAAAGAGATATTGTTGAGTGCTTTAGTTTCTACGGTTCCGTTTTTGTAAATTTTACTTACATTTTGCAGTTGAATCATAATCCTAACGTATTATTTGCCTCATCAATCCAGGTTGAAATCTTTTGTCTCTCTGTAATTGTTTCTGAGAGAAATTCGGAGTTATAACTTGGATGACTATAACATCTCCTTCCTTAAGACCCTCGAGGACCTCTGCCATTGTATCATTAGTTAAGCCAATCCTTATTCGTTGAATACGCAAACTGGACCCAGGAAGAATAGTATCCGAAGAACTTGTAGTAATCAAATTAGTTTTTGTATTGGTATTGTCTACTACTTGTACATAGGCCGTATCGCCCTGATATTTTATTGCTGAATTCGGAATTACAAGAGCATCTTGTTTTACTTTAGTAATAATATCTGCAGTAAGAGTCATACCTGGTTTAATTCTCTCGTCTTGAGTATCGAAAGCAATTTTTACATCATAAGTCACTACACCCTGGCTTTCTGTTCCTAAAGTATCAATCTCTATAACTTTTCCTGTAACTTTTAAATCTTCAATCGCGTCAAAAGTAATATTTGCTTTTTGCCCTACCTTAACTCCGGGAATGTCAACTTCATTAAGAGTAACTTCTGCTATTTTCTGATTGGTAATAAGTGTGGCCACTATCCTATTAGGAGAAATATATTCTCCTTTCTTTACATTCACATCAGCAACAACACCATCAAAAGGTGCTCTAATATAATAATCGGCAAGATTCCGCTTGGCATCCACCAACGCATTTTCACGCTGTTTAATAGTCAATTCCTGCATTTTCAAATCCAATGACAGTCCCTTTATTGAGTCAACACAATTGTTAATAGAATTTATAACAGCAAGTAGTTTATTAGCATAAGTAGTGACCGAATCAAAATAAGTCGCTAAGTCGCTTGTATGTTTATCAACTATTGCTTGTCTATTAAAAACTGTACCATCTTTAAGATATGTGTCTCGGAATAAACGAATAATATCCCGGCCGATTTTAACCATCTCCGTCATTTTTACTGCAAGATTGTGCCCTTGCTTTATAGCCGCTAGTCGTTTTTCATTATCTTCACTTCTTTTTACTGTCTGATAATCAACCTTAACCTGATCATACAAATCATTGACTTTATGATAGAGTTTAGTTATTTGGTTCGGAATTGAAGTAAGTGCTTCATCATTACAATGAGTTACATAATAGGTAATATTACAGTCGTTAAGCAAATAGTAATCTGCATCACAAACATGATTAGGAGAAATTGATAAATCAGTGCCAAAATATATATTTTTCAAATTATTCAGGATAATTGGAAAATCATCATAGAATTTCGCTAAGATATCTATTCCTTCCTCGTAGCTCGTCTCTAATGTATTTAACTGTCGGCTTTTTTCAAGTTTAAGTTTTTCTAAAGATAGCTTTGCGCTTTCTAAATTTAATTCTGCCTCTCGCACAGCTCTTTGTGCATCCTGGGTATCAAGTAGTATTATCAAATCACCCTCTTTCACTTCTTGCCCATTTTTAACTCCGACATACACTACATCTCCAGAAACTTTCGATTTAATATCTACTTCGTCAGGTGCTAAAACTTGGCCAGTTCCAGATACAGAAACTACTAAAGTATCCCTCTTAACGCTTGTTGTAGCATAACGAACTATATCTTTATCT
>JAGGZF010000003.1 GCA_021162155.1 bacterium | reverse complement strand
TTTAAAATTCTCCGACCTACTTCTGAATCTTTTAAAATTTCAAGAAGGTTTTTCTGTAGAACTTCTGAATTTCTGACAAGTGTCTCAAAATCTACTTCTCCCATCTTTAGGAGAGCATTTGCCCCCTCTTCACCAAAGTTTTTAACCAGTTTCATGTAGTTGGAAAGGACTTCAAGGTCAGAAGTTGCTTCTGCTATCTTTTTGAGGGTATTATTAACAGTAGAATATTTAGAAATAACTCCTGCCGCCGCTTCCATCATGTGCTTTCGCCAAGTAACGATAGTCGCAGTGACTCTCGCAACAGCAAGCGCAAGTCCTACCCAGCTACCAAGACTACCCTTAATAGCATTAGACATAACCATATAACCGAGTGTGGCGTCCGATATAGTGCTGCCTACCGTGTCAAGCTTTTCTGCAAGTAAATCATTACCAGCTCCAAATTCTTTTACAGCATTAGTTACTGTTCTTAAAGCCTGTCTCATGTAGAATACACCAATAATCCCTCGTCTGAAGGAGGGTCCCATTTTTGAAGCAGTGCGGTTTACATTCTGAAGTCTCTGGTTGATATTATTTAGTGCCTGTTTAGCCTGTTCTGCGTTGAGAGTCTGGACAATTATATTTAATATTCCAGTTGCTTGTAAAGCACCATTATCCATTCTGTTTCTCCTTTGTCAGTTTAACTCTTAAAGAAACCTCTATATTTTGCACTCTTTTTATTTCTTCTACTACCCGCCAAAACATTAAAGGCTGGTCTTCTTGCCCGCCCTGAACAGGGGGAAGCCCTGAATCCAGAAAGATTTTTGCTTTTGGTATTTCCTCAACAAATTTCTCTGGCGGTGCTTCCCCCATATACAGGGCTATTGAAAGTTTTTTAAGTCGTCCTCTGTGGGAGTATTATAAAGACTTGCGTTTAGTTTAATTGCTTGAGAAATTACAGAGGGCAATTCCTGTAAATTTTCTTTTGTTACTTCTTTATTCCATGTCCACTTTCTGATAGCTTTTACAGCAAACTCGGTAAGATATTTATCCCATGCTTTGTTAAACTGCTCGTTGAATTTATCCAATTCATCAAGTTTTTTAGGGTCAACATCTTCTCCTTTGGCTACCTTCTCTTCTACAAGTTGCAGAGATTTCGGCATTTTAGGAAGAGGCGGGAGAGAGTTTATTTCTTTTTCAGACAAATGTCTAAAAGTAACAACAAAATCCCCTGTAATCCCCAAATCTTCTAAATCATCACCATATTTTTCAGCAGGGAAAATTAATTCTTTGCTTCCCTTCAGTTTATTATCAGTCATACACCCTCCTTATGAATAACTGGTTGTGGTGTTTGTTAAATCAACAGTTACAGAATAACCAGCAGAGGAGTCATAAATTCCCACAAAATCAGCAGTTACAGCAACAACATCGGCAGTTAGGGGAGCTGCAGATGTTAATATTTTTGCGGAGGGGATTTTTATATGAAACTCGTAATAATATGTATCTGCAATGAGCGGTCCCTGTGCTGTAATTTCAATAGGAAATGTGGAAACTGTAGTCTGCGGTTCTGTTGCTGTGTCTAATCCCCATTTGTATTTCACAATATTAACATCAAACAAACCCGAAAATGAGCCTGAAACAGCAAAAGCACCAGGGTATGGTGCAGATATAAATCTACCGCTTGTTAGTGTTCTCCAGTCATCTGGGGACATGTTGTTATTGAATGTAAAAGTAATAGATTTCATATTGTCATTGGAAACATCATTTATCTTAAATGTAACATTAGAGAGATTAAGAACATCAGCAGTTGGATAGGTAAATGATGTGAATGTTGCGTCGGCTATTTTATCCTTCTGTCCGATTAAATCAAATGAAGCCTTTACTTCATTATCAGCCCTGTTAAATGTGAATGTTGCACTATTAACTTCTACTCCCAAATACACAAAATTAGTTCCCTGTTTGCTTTCTCCAAAAGTAAATGAGGGAAGAGTATTAGCAATAGAAAAGACATGCTTATAGGCGGATGTAGAACCTTGCTGTGTAGATGTTACTGAACCAAATAAACCATAAATAAGCCAGCCTATCTCATTTGGATAAAACGGTGCCGATATAGAACCAGTAAGGGAATAATTGCCTGTTGGGTGTCTTAACAGTTCTCTCGTTCCAGCAATGGGTCTCTCTTCTCTTCCTTCGTTCCTTCCTTCTAAATTGAAAGCATCAACAGGGAGACATTTTGTTAAATTTGAAGGCTCTGTTCCATAAGATGACTCTTTCTCAAATTCTACATAATCTAAAAGTCCTGCTCTCATTATTTATCCTCCTTTACAGTTCTCTTTTTCTCAACTTTAACCATTCCAATAACCCCTTTAAGTTTTTCCCATTGTTCAGGGGTTACTTCTCTCTCTGTTCCTGGTTTCCAAATCCCAGGCACACCAATTACAAAGAAACCAGGGTTTTTTCCTTCATATCTGACTTTCATATATTAACCTCCTATACTACGAAAGCTTGAACGGTGTAATTTATATCCAAAACTACCAAACCTTCTCCCCAATAATCTGTTCCATATTCACCATATATAATCTGTGAGCCGTCGTAAGAGATGGAGTAATATTTCCCCCCAAGAGTTGGGTTATTTTTAAACTCCTCTTCTATCTCACTATCTATTTCATCAGCTGTGCTTATTCCATCAAGTCTGTTGTTGTAGGCTTCTATAATTACCCTGATAATTCCAGAGTATGAGCAACGGTAGATATTAGGGAAAGCCTGCATGAGTTTGTTTTTTCTTGCTGGAGGAAAAACCATTAGTGCGGGGTATTTTGAGGCTTTATCCTCTATTCCCCAGTCTTTAATAAGGGAAGACAAAGTGGCATTTGCTCTTAACATATTTTCTATATCATCTCTAATTTCTTTACGCATTTTTAACGCTCCTCCCACTAAGTGACATCAGTTTACCACCCAGCCTTCTCTTAATAAACGCAAACAATGTGCTGGCATGGTCTAAAACTATCCTTCTGGCAATCCTTCTGAATAAATTAAATCCTGCTCCATCAAAATTAACAGAAGCCCATAGAAACCACGGTCTGGCTGGGACTTCTCTTTTCTTACCTCGCCAAGTGGTAGTATAACCATACTGATGGTAAACCATGTATTTTGGAAATATAAAAGTGCCTCTTATAACATAACCTGTATTACTAACTGTATAATCTCCTCCTGTTTCAGAATATATAGGAACTGTCTTATATCCACCAGCCACACGAAAACGACCAACTATTGGTGCTATCATACTTCTCGCCCTACCTGTAAAAACCAGTGGAAGAGTGTAATCTGGAGCATGTCCAGGTTGTTCTGATTCCCAATCAAGAGTGGCGGGAGAATTTGAAGCCCATGCTGGACATCCATCGGTTTTTCCACCTGTTGCAAATCTATTACGAAGGTGCATTTTTGACAAACGGATAGCATTAGATTTAGATAATGGAGCAAGGGACTGATAATAAACTTTACTTGTAAGACATTCTTCAATAGTAGTTAATAAATTATTAACATTTGTTTCTACAATAATATCAAGAATAGGAGTTGGCGCTGTCTGACTAATCCTATCTACCATTCGTCCTCCAGAGTAAAAATAAAATCATCTTCATCTGGCAGAGAGCCAGAAAGTTCTTCCGAGTATTTAAATTCCAATTTGGGGAGAAGCATTTTTAATTCATCTCTTAAAAGATAATAGGGGGAAACTTTGTCAGCTCTGCTTGCCCCATCCTTTATAAGTATTCTCATTGCTGATACAATAGCGACAAGTTCTTTTATATCATAATCGGTGGAAGAAGAAATATCCTGCCCCAAAAGTATGGATGCTACTCTTTCGGCATCTGTAATATAAGGGTCTATCTCTGTATCTGTCCAAGAGGAATAAGACTCTGGTAATTTCCTTTTTACTTCATCAGCAGTAACAACAGCCATTTATTTCTCCTTTTTCTCCTCCTTAACCTTCGGCTTTTTCTCTATCTTCTCTAACCATTCGGGGT
>JAGGZF010000035.1 GCA_021162155.1 bacterium | reverse complement strand
TTATTAATCTTTTATGAAACTTAGGCCTTTTAATTTCTCAATTAACTCTCTAACTTCCAATTTATGAGGGACAAAAATTTGTGATAGACGTACTCTACGATAAAATTTAATACATATAAAATGCAATATAAATGTTAATAAATATGCCCAAAGTGAAGTCAGGGCTGCAGCAACAATACCATATTTAGGGATAAAAATAATGTTGAGAATAATATTTAAAAGCAACCCCGGAAGCCAAATCCATACAGCAAACCAAGGATAACCCTTAGAGGCAAAAAATTGAGTTAGAAAGCTATTGATAGACCAAAAATATATTGCAGGAAGAAGTATGTAAAAAGCAGGAAGAGAGGCCTCAAATTTCGTACCAAAGACCAAGGGGATAAACCACCGAGCAGGAATAAAACTCATAAATAAAATTATACCTAAAATAAAAGAAGTCATCCGAGTAACTTTTAAAGTCATATCTAAGCTCTTCTCTTTATTCTCAGTAATTTTAGGAAATAAAACTAAAGCAATGCTGGAAGCCAAAAGTAAAATTCCGTCTCCAAAACCTACTGCTAAAGAATAAAGACCTACTTCTTTTAATCCTCTGAAATAATTGATTAGATAAATATCAGAACGCAGAACTAAAAAAGATAACAGGCAGGCAATATAAGAACGAATGCCAAAATTAATTGCCTGACTAAATATCATCTTATCGAATTTAAAAGGAAAACCATAACGAGAAACAAAATATATAGTATATACAATAGCAGGAAAAGCCATTAATACTACATAATAAATAATTGCTATCTTTAAATTATTTAAATTTACTTTCCAGAGAAATACTAATCCAATTAACCCCAAGAGCAATAATACTTTAGAAAAAAGAGAAATTAGATTAAAAAATTTAAATTCCTGCCTGCCCACAAATATCCCTTGATAGAAGCTCTCCCACAAAATAAATGGTATAACAGAAAGAGAAAGATAGAATGCCCAACTCCCCATATCTCCTTTTCCTAATAGAATAGAGGGAGAAAATCTATAAACGAGGGAGAAAACAACAATAAAAAACCACCCCAAAATCAATCCATACCAGAAAGAATTATAAAAAGCATTTTGAGTTTTTCTTTTATCTTGGGCTATTAGATAAGTATTAGCATTACCTAAACCTAAATGTCCGAAATTAAGAGCCAAAGAGGGAAAGAAGGCTACCATCGTAAAAATACCCTTCCCTACTGGCCCAAAGGCACGAGCAACAACAATAGTAGAAAGGCCGGCAAAAACAGCGGCTAAGAAGCGGGAAGAAAAAGTAATAGCGATATTCTTTACAAAAGTAGACACGTTATTAATTTAAAAATCATTAATTCATCCATTTATCATACCACAGAGAAAGAGTAATCAAATTCCACAGCCGAAAAGAATTATCAGTGCGGCGATTACAATGGTCACTAATAAGATTTTCTATATAATTATAATCAAAAATATTTAATTCTTTAATTTTAGAATGACGAATAATAACAAACAACCTATCTTTAATATCCGAATCATCTCTCATCCATTCCCCTACTGGAGCGCCAAACCCTTTCTTAGGGCGATTTATTATCTCATCAGGAATAATTCCTTTCACCGCTTTTTTTAGAATATATTTAGTAGTATCATTTTTAATTTTCAGCTTCATTGGTATAGAAAAAGCCAATTCCACTAAACGATGGTCAAGAAAAGGAACTCGAGTCTCAATAGAATTAGCCATCGCCATCTTATCTACTCTCATCAGTAATAACTCCGGCAAACGAATATTTAATTCCAGATAAAGCATCTTCTGAAGAAAATCAACTTTGCCAACTCCTAAATTAGAAATTTGATTATCCAAATCCTTATAGACATTTTCTATTATCACATCAGAAGAAGCAGGAGGAATTTTTTTTCGAAAAGAAGGCATTAGAAGAAACTGCTTATCATAAGCAGAAAAAGCATTTGCTCCTCCGTAGAAAAGAGGTTTATTTTGCGCCAAACGACGCAGAAATTCTTTGTGGAGTTTCAATCTTTGAGGTGAAAGAAGGGAATTTAGTAATAAGTAAGGAATCACTTTAATAAACTGAGGAGTCTTTTCTCCCCATCTCCAGTATCTCCGCCAGATTTTAATAAATTCCATATAAGTATTATAACCGCAAAAAAGTTCATCAGACCCCTCTCCTACCTGCGCCATTATTACTCCGGAGTCACGTATCAATTTAGAAAGATAGAAAACAGGAAAACAAACAGGATCACCGTTAGGGTCATCGGCATAAAAAGCTAATTGAGGAAGCCATTGTTCAAATTCTTCTTTTCCTATAACTATTTCGTGTCTCTTTGAACCTAATATCTGTGCTATCTTCCGAGAATAAACAAATTCATCATATTGAGGCAGGTCTTTAAAGGAAATAGAAAAAGTCTCTACCGGTTTTCCCATTGCCCGAGACATCAAAACTGCATTAGTAGAAGAATCTATTCCTCCGGAAAGAAAACAACCAAAAGGAACATCAGAAACCATTTGCTTTTCAATGGACTCTTGAAGTAAGGAACGTGTCTTACTAATAAAATATTGCTCTTGTTCTCTTTCAGAAAGAGAAAGATTAGAGGATAAGACAGAAGCCGGAGACCAATAACGCTTTAATTCCATATTTCCTCTTTTATCTAAAGTTAAATAATGAGCCGGGGCTAATTTTCTAATATTTTTGAACAAAGTATAAGGAGCCGGAGTACAAGCAAAAGTTAAATAATGAAAAATCCCCTCTAAATCAGGCTCCTTTTTAAGAAGAGAGTGTTTCAAAAGCGCCTTTATCTCTGAAGCAAAAATAAAAACTCCCTGCTGAAAATAATAATAAAAAGGTTTAATACCTAATCTGTCCCTAACTGCTAATAATTTTTTCTTTTTCTCGTCCCACAATACAAAAGCATACATTCCATTTAACTCATTTATTAATTTTTCTCCTCTTTCTTCATAGAGATGAAGTATTACCTCAGCATCTGTGTGAGAATGAAATTTATGACCCTTTTTAATTAATTCTTTTTTTAACTCAGGGAAATTATATACTTCTCCATTAAAGACCAACCATAAAGATTTATCTTCATTGGTCATTGGTTCTGCCCCTGCTGGAGAGAGGTCGATTATAGCCAGACGCCGAAAACCCAAACCCAGTTTCCTATCAGAAGAAATATATAAACCCTCATCATCAGGGCCCCGGTGAGTTAGAGTATCTCGCATCTCTATCAATGTTTTCTCTGAAACTTCAGAAGAATTATTCACTTTATAAATTCCTACAATACCACACATAAGATTAGATATAAGACATTTAAAGATATTTCTGCCGAGCAAATTTATGTTCTTCAAAAGTCCGAGAAAAAATTGTTTTGCCTGTTTTTCTGTCCGTCAAATAATACCAGTAGTCATTAGATAGAGGATGAAAGGCAGCTTCTAA
>JAGGZF010000051.1 GCA_021162155.1 bacterium | reverse complement strand
GTAAAGGAATATACCAGATTCTTAATCTTTGAGTTAAAAAATTATAACCAAAATCATTTGGTTTAACTATTACAGGAAAGTCAGGAGCGGTTTTAAGATAAACTGAAAATAGAATGACCAGAGACAAAAGAAAACAAAAAACCAATAAACTTTCTGATTGAATTAGTTTCTCCATAATGTAATTCTATAATATCACTTTTCACCTTTATTAAATAATTCCTTTTCTATTTGTTGTGTTCTTTCCTCGTAAGTTTGTGTTTCCCTCTCCTCGTTTTCTAATAAATCTAAATATGGTTTCTCCTCCTCCTGTGTTTCTGGTTTATCTAACTTTTCTAACCCTTGTGCTATCTGAACTGCCCATTTACTAAATCGTTTTCTCTCATCTAACGAAATTTTTGTTAAATCTATATTTCCATTTTTATCTAAAAAATCTTTTTTGACAAAACCATTTTTATCAATAAAAATTCCCGGGCCGGGCATTTTTTTCTCAAAACATTTCTGATAAAGTTGAGAAAGACGAATAAAATTTAACATTAGAGAATTATGCTTCTCATTTCTCTGCTCGTCTAAATTTTTAAGATATTCTGCTAAATGATAATTAAAATGTTGTTCTGTGCCTTTTTCTGCATTATCTCCGGTTCTCTGAAATGCCTTTATATCTTTTAAATAATCCCGCATCTTTCTTAAAAACTCCCCAAACCCTTTAACAAATTCTCTATATTTAGGATTACTATAAGGATAAGGGTGTTCTTTTTTATAATCAAAAATGCTCTGCGTTACTTTATCCAGTAAAGACCTCAAAGGATTTGGTTGTAGTTCTGGTTTTACTCTCTGCTCCCAATTAATAAACTCCATAATTGATTATAGTGCCGTTATCGGGATTTGAACCCGAGTTTCCACCGTGAGAGGGTGGCGTCCTAAACCAAGCTAGACGATAACGGCTCTTAATGTTCTTTTGTTTCAACTATTCTCTTGAAAATAACTATAACACAAAATTCACTTTAAGAAAAATGATTTTAAGAAAAATAAATTAAGTAGGTTCTTCAAAACAAAGATATTTACTTGCTTTCTGTGGTTCTGCCATCAAATTTAAAGTTACCTCTTCCAGATGAACACCTCGGGAACCCTTCACCAGTATCAGGTCTCCCGATTTAGCTATCTCCTTTGCTTTCCTGGCCGCCTCTTTGCTGTTAGCAAACCAGAAAATGTTCTCTGGCGGAACACCTATTCTCTTACATTCTTCAGCAGTAATTTTCATTTCCTGTCCCACTAATATCAGCAGGTCGGCATTTTCTTTAAGCAAAGGAGAAATTTGTTTATGCGCTTCTGCGCTGTATTTTCCTAATTCCCTCATATCCCCCAAAACCATAATCCTTCTCCGTAAAGCAAAAATTTTTTCTTTTTTGATTAGATTCACTAAATCCTGAAAAATAATAATCGCGGATTTTAAGGCGTCAGGATTGGAATTATAACTATCATCAAAAATCCAACTGTTTTTAATTCCTTTTATTAAAGTAGTGCGCGCTTTAAGAATTTTATACTTTTCTAAATTTTGAACTACAGAAACAAAATTTAACCCTAAAGCCAATCCCACTGCTGTCGCAGCAGCCAAAGCATAGGCCTGAGGTTGCCCAAATACTCTCTCTAATTTTAAGGGCATATAACTACCCCCATATTCTAAACGAATAATCATTCCTGTTTTAGATAAATCCTTGCCTGCTACAAATAAATTATATTCAGAAATTCTAACATCTGCACTAGAAGAAAAACCATAAGTTATTACTTGGGCTTTAGTTTTTTCTTTAGCAGCCAATACTCTGGGGTTATCTGCGTTTAAGACGGCCCAGCCGGTAGAAGGAAGAAGACGCACTAAACTTTGTATCTCGTTATATACACTTTCGGCACGAGGATAAAAAACCGCATGAACTGGTATTTCTCCAATCCAACTAATTACCCCTATTTTAGGACGCGACAATCGAGTCAAGTAGGAAATCAAACCCGGCTGGTCCTCCGACATTTCTAAAACTAAAACTTGAGGATAATTTTTGTTCTTAATTATAAACAACAAAAACGCTCTTAGAATATTCTTAATCCACAAAAAAATATTCCTTTTAGCATCATCACCCCTGATAATAGTTAAGGGCAAACCTATTTCGGTATTCAGATTGCCCTCGGACCTGACTACTCTAAAGGAACCTCTCAAAGCATAATATATTGCCTCTTTGGTAGACGATTTCCCTGTTGAACCAGCCACTCCTATTACTAATGGCTTATAACGCCAGAGAATCATTCTGGAAAGATAATTTAAAAGATATTGAATAATTTTTCTCTTCATCTTCATAATAACTACTTTTCATCTGGGGGAATATTGTAATAGTTTATTAAGAATCTCTCTACTTCCTTAAATGCTAAAGTTACTGTGTGACTAGCGGCGTCAGCACCCCATTGAGGCCTGTTCATTTTCACTAAAATCAAAAAGCGAGGATTAGAAACAGGGAAAAATCCCACAAAGGTATGAATAACATCATTAGAATACCCTCTTTCTCCCTGAAAAGGTATAAAAGCAGTTCCTGTTTTGCCCGCCAAACTATACCCTTTTATTTTGGCGTTCCCCCCAAAACCATTCTCTATAACCCCTACCAGCATAGAGGTTAGAGTTTCTGCTGTTTCCGGAGAAAGCACTCGCTGAGGCTCAGGAGTAGTTACTGGGGTATAAGCCCTAAATCTATTCTCTACTCCTTCTAATATATAAGGAGTGACCATCAAGCCTTTATTAGCAATAGCACTATAAGCCCTTATTAACTCCATAGGAGTAATTGCAATACCTACTCCATAGGAAGCAGTAACAAAACTGGAAGGATTCGCTTTGGGGTATTCTAAATTAGATAAATCCCCTGTTATCTCATCAGGTAAATCTATACCGGTTTTAGAATCCAAACCAAACTTCTTGAAGTATTTACGCAGATTATTTCCTCCTATCTGTTGCTCTACAAATATAGCGCCGGTATTTATTGACATCTCCAGAACTCTACGCATATTTACTTTTCCAAAAACCTCCCCTCTATAATTTCTTAATGTGCGTCCTCCTACCTTAAAATACCCTTTATCTACATAAGTAGTCTCCGGGGTTACTTTGCCTAAATCTATTCCAGCAGCCATAGTTAGAGGTTTCACTACTGAACCCGGCTCATACCTTTCTTCTATAGCATAATTACGGAAGACAGAATAATCTTTAACCTCATTATATTTATTCAAGTTAAAAGTGGGCCAGTTAGCCAACGCCAAAATTTTACCGGTTTGAGGCTCCATTACAATAATAGTTCCTTTTGTTGCCTTCCTTCCTTTAATAAGGTTGGCTAATGCTTTTTCAGTAGCAAACTGAACATTCTTATCGATAGTAGTCCTTAATGATAAGCCATCTACTACTGAAACCTCTTTATTACGTAAAGAGCGAATAAATCTACCTAAAGCATCTCTAACTCCTGAAAATTCTCCTGTTTTACCGGCTAATATATCTTCATAATATGCCTCCAATCCATATCTCCCTTTAACTTTATTATCATCTCCTTCTGCTACAAACCCTATTACTTGAGCAGCAAAATTTTCTAAAGGATAATAGCGATATTTCTCTTCTCTTATATATATACCTTTAATATCGGCTTCTTTTATTTTTGCTATCAGGTCCTCATCTTCTACTTTTTTTAGCAAGGGCTCATAAGGATCCCCGGGTTTGTCTATTCTTTTTAATATCTCCTCTTCTGATAACGGCAATAATGTAGCCAACAATTGAGCCGTTTCTGAGGGATTCTCTATCTCTTTAGGAACCGCGAAAATAGAATAATATTTTTTATTTATTGCTATAGGGATCAAACTACCATCTTTATCATGACAATAAATTAGACCTCGTTGGGGTTTCAAAATAACCTCGGTCTCATGAATTGCTTCTGCTTTTTTAGCAAACTGAGCGCTTTTATTTATTTGGATATCATAGAGGCGAGCAATCAAGATAAATACTATTAATACAAATAAAAACTGAACTATAAAAAAACCTCCTCGCGATATTTTAGCAGAAGAAACTCGAGTCAATTTCCTCCAGTTTCTTTTCCTTCTCCTAATCATAATTAGAAAGCACTAAAATTGTCGAGGATTTATTACTTGGGCGACATTAGTATTAGAAAGGTCTAAGTATCCTACTTTAGTAATCTCTACAAAATCATTTTCTTCAGCCCAGCGCTGAATAGAGTCCAAAGAATTTATTTGAGACAATTCCTCTTGCAAACTAGCGTATTGTTCTTCTAAAGTAGAAATTTTCTGTTTGAGTGTGTGTAATTTATAGTCCAAAGATAAGTTGTTGGCAAAAATATAAATCCATAAACCGGTTAAACAAACTATAGGCAATAAAACAAGAATATAAACTTTAATAGCACCCAACTGATTCTCTACGCTGTATAAAAATGGAACAAGGGAGCGATAATTTCTTCTAGAGAAGTGTTTGTGGTTAAATGCTCTAATCATAGAAAATAATTTTAATTTTTAACTCTTTAAATTTGTTATATTTTGTTATATTTCTTGCTATATTTTTTGAAATGCGCGCAGTTTAGCCGAAGCTGCCCGGGGATTTTCTTTTACCTCTGCAGCGCTTGGTCTAATTGGTTTCTTGGTCAATATGTTGCCCAAATGATTCTTATACGATTCTCTGAAAAAATTCTTTACTATTCTGTCCTCTAAAGAGTGAAAAGAAATCACTACTATTCTTCCTCCCGGTAGCAATACCTCTAATGCTTGAGATAATCCTTGATATAAATTATCCAGTTCCCGGTTAGTTGCTATTCTTAAAGCTTGAAAGGTTCGGGCAGCAAAATGAAGCCGATGATTATCATAATTATTGGGAAGTATTTTTCTTAACAACTCTATTAGCTGTCCGGTAGTTCTAATCTTTTCTTTTTTTCTGTGTTCTATGATTGCCTTTGTTATTCTGGCAGCGTATTTTTCCTCTCCGTATTCCCTCAAAATCTTTTCTATTTCAGGAAAGGGCCAGTAGTTAACTATCTCAAAAGCAGTTAATTCCTGTCGGGGGTTAAATCTCATATCTAAAGGTTCGTCTTTTAGATACGAGAACCCCTTTCCTGAAGCATCTATATGCCAGGAACACATTCCTAAATCAAACAGAACTCCTTGCACTGAACCAAAATTATACTCGTTGACTATACTCTTTATATTTACATAAGAATCATTCACTAAAATCAGCCGTTTTTCTTTCTCGTATTTCTCTACTGCTTTTTGATAAAGATTCAAATCTATCTCTATCCCCAATACTTTACCTAGGGGTTTATTCCTCTCTAAAATTGCCTTACTATGCCCTCCTTCTCCGAAGGTAGCGTCTATAAAATTTTCATTGGGCCGCGGATGAAGATAGTGGAGAGTTTCTTGTAAAAGAACAGGGATGTGCATAGTGCTGCTAAATACCCAAATCACCTAATCGCTCGGCAATATCTCCTGACTCTTTTTCTGTGCGTTTCTTATATTTCTCCCACTCCTTTTTATCCCAAATCTCTAAGCGATTATATACTCCTACCAACACTACTTCTTTCTTCAATCCGGCATATTCTCTTAAATAATCAGGAATAAGAATTCTTCCCTGACCATCAATTCTTACTTCCATAGCACCTGCTAACATTAACCGGGCAAAAGCGCGAGAATTCGCCTGACTTAAAGGAAGATTTTTAATTTTTTCTGCTAAAACTTCCCAATCTTTTTTAGGATACAGAAATAAACAATTATCCAATCCTCTGGTAATCACAGCAGAATTACCTAAAAATCCCCTAATTTTAGAGGGTACTGCTATCCTTCCTTTAACATCTAATTTATAGCGATATTCTCCTATTAGCATATTAGTATTAGTTATCCACAGAAGCCCTCATTTATCCCCACACTTATCCACATTTCTCCACTTACCTCCATTGTACTATCTTCACTCCCCATTAGTCAAGCGCAGAAAAGAAAAAAATCGCCCAGAGGCGATTTAGCAAAATTTGGCTTTATTAAAGGAAAAACTCTATCTATTTAATCAAATCTTAAAATGCTATCCACTGATTATCCACTACCATAGATTGCTCTTCTTAATTTTATACTTTAACTTCTCTATGTTAAGTTTCTATTTTTAAGATATTATTATGTTTCTATTTTCAAATCAGCCTTCTTTCCTTTACCCCACCGCAACAATTCTTCTGGAGTTATAGCAAACACAGAGTTGGGTGTACCGGCTGCTGCCCACACTATAGGAAAATTAAATAATTCCTCATCAAGAAACACCTTTATATCCTTTTCGTAACCAAAAGGAGGAACACCTCCAATAGAAAAACCTGTGCTCTGAAGAACAAAATCAGCATCTGCTTTTTCTAAAGGAAAACCTGTCAATTTTTCTAATTTCTTTAAATCAACTTTATTCTTTCCACTCATAATCGCCAAAACAGGAAGTTCATTCACAATATCTTTAAAAATTATAGATTTAGCAATTTGTTCTATTTTACAATTAAGCGCCGCAGCAGCATCAGCGGCTGTTCTAGTAGTTCTTTCAAATTCTTTTACCGCTAATCCCAAATCTTGTAATTGCTGTCTTAACCTTTTAACTTTAGGGTTCATTAAAATAAAATTATAATTTAAGAATAAAGTGGGTGATGCTGGACTTGAACCAGCGACCTCATCGATGTGAACGATGCGCTCTAACCACTGAGCTAATCACCCTCTTTTTCTATTATATTATACTACTAAATAAATCAAAAAGAAAATTCCTGTTTTTGACAGGAATTTTCTCAACAATTTTTTTCTCTTCTACTTTATTTCTACAGTTGCTCCTGCTTCTTCTAATTTCTTCTTAAGTTCTTCTGCTTCTGCTAAGGAAATATTTTCTTTTACTGCTTTGGGCGCACCATCAACTATATCTTTAGATTCTTTTAATCCCAAGCCAGTAATCTCTTTTATCAACTTAATAACCTGAATCTTCGATTGACCTCCATCTTTAAGAATAACAGATACCACATCTTTTTTAGAAGCACTCTTCCCTCCCTCTTCTCCGCTGTCAGCAGAAGAAGATGCTACTGCTACTTGAGGTACAGCAGAAACTCCGAATTTTTCTTCTATTGCCTTCACTAAATCATTTAGTTCCACCACTGATAATTTTTCTATACTCTCAATTATATTCTGCAATTTAGCAGGTAGTTTCTTTGTTGTTTTTTGTTCTTCTTTTTTTTCTGTATCTGATTGTTTTTTTTCTTCTGGCATATTTTTAAGATTATTTATTATTAGCAACGGCTTGTAATCCTGCTGCTAGTTTATAATAAGGATTCATCAAGCCCATTACCAATCTTTGAAGAGGAGATAATAGAGAACCTGCTAACCGACCCCACAAAACTTCTGGAGCAGGTATGGATGCTAATTGCAATATCTCCGC
>JAGGZF010000042.1 GCA_021162155.1 bacterium | reverse complement strand
TGTTAGTCCGATAATTCCCGGATTGATAGATTTAAAAGATATAATTAAAAAAACCAAAGATTTTACCGAGTTTTATTGGTTTGAAATAATTAACATAAAGTTAGCGGGAAGGGAGTTTGTTAATGTTTTGAGGAGTAAATCTCCGAAAAGTTTAGAGATAATTACTGATAAAAAGAAACTTGAGAATTTCCTAAAGAAATGCGAAAATATTATTAATTCGGAAGATATAGATGTTAGAGGAATAGAGATTCACTGAAACGTCAAGAATTAATTGAAAAGTAAAAAGTAAAATTATGAAATTAATTTATACGGCAATTTCGAAAAAGTCATTTTATTTTAGGATGCATATTTCTAAATTTGTTTTAGAAAAGAATTGTATTCCTTTAAATCCCTTTATGCTTTGGGAATATTTTATGTTAGATACAGTCGATAGAGATAGAATTAGAGAAGCGAATAATTATTTAGTTAAGAAAGCAGATGAGTTATGGGTTTTTGGACCAATTAGTGACGGTGTTTTAGCAGAGATAAAGTTAGCAAAAGGAGAAGGTAAGCCAGTAAAATATTATAGAATAATTGATAGCAAAGAGATAAAAGAAATTCCAGAAAACGAAGCAGAGTTTGAAGAAGATTTAAAAGATGCTACCTTGATTTAGCTATAGTGCAAGAACGAGAGTTATAATTGGGGTATATTCTGTATCTAGTTTAAAATACATATTAAATCCCTAATTCTCTTTGACAAATTTCAGGATTTTTGTTAAACTCCTTCATTAGGAGATTATTTTTTTATTAAGGATAAAAGTTATGCCTACTCTTAATCGATTAATCAGAAAAGGAAGAAAAGTTATTAAGAAGAAGAGCAAGTCCGTTGCTCTTGGTTTTGGTTTTAATGTTTTAAAAAATAGGCCTACTTATTATCCCTCTCCTTTTAAAAAAGGTGTTTGTTTAAGAGTTTTTACTACTACCCCTAAAAAACCTAACTCTGCTTTGAGAAAGGTTGCCAGAGTAAGATTAAGTAATGGAATGGAGGTTACTGCTTATATTCCCGGTGAGGGTCATAATTTACAGGAACACTCTATAGTTTTAGTAAGAGGAGGAAGGGTGAAAGATTTACCCGGCGTTCGTTATCATATAGTAAGAGGGAAATATGACGCCGCTGGGGTAGAAGGACGCAAACAGCAAAGAAGTAAATACGGAACTAAAAAGCCCAAAGAGGCAAAATAGTTCAAATAATTAGAATAAAAGAAATTAGATAATATGAGGAGAAAACATAGAAAAGAAAAAGAATACGAACCAGATTTAGTTTATAAAAGTCCTTTAGTGACTCGGTTTATTAATTATTTAATGTTAGACGGCAAAAAAACAGTAGCCCAGAAGGTTTTATATAAAGCTTTAGAGATAGTTAAACAAAAAACGAAAGAAGACCCCGCGAAGGTATTAGAGAGAGCAGTAGAAAATGCCTCTCCAGAGCAGGAAGTAGTTTCCCGAAGAATAGGTGGTGCCAATTATCAAATTCCTGCTCCTGTTGCTGATTATCGTAAAATTTTTCTTTCCTGCAAGTGGATTATTCAAGCCAGCAGGGCTAAAAAAGGCAGGCCTATGGCCGAAAGATTGGCTGAAGAGATAATTCTTGCTTCTCGCAATGAGGGAGATGCTATTAAGAAGAGGGCAGATGTGGAAAGAATGGCAGCCGCAAATAAGGCCTTTGCTTCTTTAGCCAGAAGACATTAATTTTGAACGCTTATGGAAAAATATCCTATAGAAAAAATTAGGAATATTGGTTTTATAGCGCATATTGATGCCGGTAAAACTACTACCACTGAGCGGGTTTTATATTATACCGGTCTGACTCATAAAATAGGCAACATAGATGAGGGAACTACGGTAATGGATTGGATGGCGCAAGAAAGAGAGAGGGGTATTACTATTACTTCAGCAGCGACTACTTGCTTTTGGAAACCTACTTATAGACAAGACGATAGTTGGACTTGTCGAATTAATATTATTGATACTCCGGGACACATAGATTTTACCGCAGAAGTTCAAAGGTCTTTAAGGATATTAGACGGTGCGGTAGTTATTTTTGATGGAGTAGCGGGAGTAGAGCCACAATCAGAAACAGTATGGCATCAAGCGGATAAATATAATGTTCCCCGAATGTGCTTTATTAATAAGATGGATAGAATGGGTGCCAGTTTTGAAAGAAGTTTGGAATCTATTAAAGAGCGATTAACTCCTCATGCTGTACCTATTAATATTCCTATTGGAGCAGAGGATAAGTTTGAAGGGGTTATAGATTTAATACAAATGAAAGCGGTTTATTTTGAAGGAGATAGTGGAGAGAAGGTGGTGATGAAAGAAATTCCTTCTGCGCTACAGGAGGAAGCCCGAAAATGGCGAGAACAATTATTAGAAAAGATTGCGGAGCAAGATGAAAAATTATTAGAGAGATATTTAGAGAATCAAGAAATACAAGAAGAAGAAATTAGAAAAGTGCTCCGAGAAGCAACTATAAAAGGGAACATAGTACCAGTACTTTGTGGCGCTTCCTTCAGGAATAAAGGAGTACAGCCACTATTAGACGCTATAGTAGAATACTTGCCTTCTCCTCAAGATTTGCCCCCGGTTCAAGGAATACATCCTAAAACAGGAGAAACTGTTGTTCGTAAGCCGGATGTTAATGAACCCTTCTCTGCTTTAGTTTTTAAAGTAGCAGTAGATCCTTATGTGGGTACTTTAACTTATTTTAGGGTTTATTCCGGTAGTTTTAAGAAAGGAAGTTATATATATAACGCTACTAAGAATATTCAGGAGAGAGTAGGAAGATTGATAAGAATGCATGCTAACCACCGAGAGGAGATAGAAGAAATTAAAGCAGGAGATATAGCGGCTACTGTGGGACTAAAAGATACTTCTACCGGAGATACCTTATGTGATCCCAATAATCCTATTATTCTGGAGAAAATTACTTTTCCTGAGCCGGTTATTTCTATGAAGATAGAACCAGAAACTAAAGCAGATCAGGAGAAAATGAGTTTAGTATTAAAAAAACTCTCTGAGGAAGACCCCACCTTTAAGGTGAAAACAGACCCGGAAACTATGGAAACTATCATTTCCGGTATGGGAGAACTTCATTTGGATATTATTACTGACAGAATGAAGCGAGAATTTAATGTGAATGTTAAAACTGGCAAGCCCCAAGTTGCTTATAAAGAAACTATAAAGAAAACTGTGGAAAGCGAAGGGAAGTATATTCGTCAATCTGGAGGAAGGGGACAGTATGGTCATGTATGGATAAGAATAGAACCTTTGGAGAGGGGTAAAGGATTTGAGTTTATAAATAAAATTAAAGGAGGTGTAATACCTGATGAATTTATTCCTGCAGTAGAGAAAGGAGTAAAAGAGGCAATGGAGAAAGGAGTATTAGCCGGATACCCAGTCACTGATGTGAGGGTTACTTTATATGATGGTTCTTTTCATGAAGTTGATTCTTCTGATTTTGCTTTTAAAATTGCCGGCTCTATAGCTTTTCAAGAAGGCGCTAAAAGGGCAGGATTAGTATTATTAGAACCGATAATGAAAGTAGAAGTGATAGTTCCTGAGAAATTTTTGGGAGATGTAGTAGGAGACCTCTCTGCTAAACGAGGAAAAATTTTGGAAATGAAAGAAAGAGGAATGATGAAGGTTATAGATGCCTTTGTTCCTTTGGCAGAAATGTTTGGCTATGCTACTAAGTTACGATCTATGACAGAAGGTAGGGGTAATTTCACTATGCAGTTTGACCATTATGAGGAAGTTCCTCAAAATGTAACCAAGCAGATAATAAACAAAGAATAGCATTAGGGATTTGACTTTTTGGTTAATATATCTTAATATAGGATTAAACCTACTAAATAT
>JAGGZF010000007.1 GCA_021162155.1 bacterium | reverse complement strand
GATAACAATAATAATATTAAATGCTGTTTATTAAATTTCTGCTGACTGGGTAATAAGTAAAGATAAAAAAATATAAATAGAGTTATTAAATAAAAAATAAGACCTAACCAGAAAGGCAGGTTCAGAAAGTAATACAGGGCAAGAGAAATAAAAATACCCCAAAAGCAAAGATAGTAATTGGCTATAATTCTCCACTTATCTGCTGTAAAAAACAGTTTCCTAAAGAGGATTATCAAAAATAAAATCAGAAACAATAATAAGAACGGGCGACGGAGAAAGAGAGATAAAACAAAAAATTCTCCCAATCCAGCCAGTAAATAAATAACATTCGTCCAAGAAAGCCCTACCACAATTTTCCATAGCAATATATCTACCAGAGACAAAAGTATAGCCGTCTCTACACTTATCCATCTTCCAACTCCGGCCATTAACAAACCAGCATATAACAAAAAAAAGACCAAATGCTTTTTAGTAAAAGGAGAAGAAAACTTATTTTTTATTTCTTTTTTTAACTCTTGAATGTTTAGCATTAGCACTAATAATAAACTCTCCATTAGAGACATCAACCACTACTTGGTCTCCTTCCTTTATAGTACCCTTTATTATCGCATCGGCTAATTTATCTAAAATATTTTTTTCTATAAATCTCTTTAATGGCCTGGCCCCATATTCAGCACTATAACCTTTCTGGGCTACTAATTTTTTCGCTTTATCTGTTAAGGTGAGAATAATCCCTTTATTTTCTAATCTCTTGTTAATTCTCTCTAATTGAATATCTACTATCTTCTCTATATCCTTTGGAGTTAAGGGATTAAATACTATTATTTCATCTAACCGATTAAGAAATTCCGGGCGAAAATAATTTCTAAGCGTCTCTAAAATTTTATTTTCTAAATCTTTCTTTCTTTGGGCAACCTTATTTTTATCTGGTAAAGTAAAGCCCAAATTAGCCATTTCCCTAATATACTCTCCTCCTAAATTAGAGGTCATTATAATAATTGTATTCTTAAAATTAACTGTTCTACCTTTGCCATCAGTCAATCTACCATTATCTAAAATCTGAAGAAGTATATTAAAAACTTCTGGATGCGCTTTCTCTATCTCATCAAAAAGAATCAAACTATAAGGCCTGTGTTTTACTGCTTCTGTTAATTGTCCTCCTTCCTCATAACCAACATAGCCGGGCGGAGAACCTATTAAACGCGCTACACTGTGTTTTTCCATATACTCTGACATATCTATTCTTATCATCGCCTTCTCGTCAGAGAACATAAACTCTGCTAATGCCCTAGCTAACTCTGTCTTCCCTACACCAGTAGGTCCCAAGAACATAAAAGAGCCTATTGGTCTATCTTCCTCGCTTATACCCGCTCTGGCTCTTCTGATTGCCCGGGCAATAACCTTTATCGCTTCTTCCTGCCCCACCACTCTTTTAGACAATTCCTTCTCCATCCGTAACAGTTTTTTACTTTCCTCCTCCATCATTCTGGTAACCGGAATTCCGGTCCATCGCGAGACCACTTGAGCAACATCATCAGCAGTTACTCTATCCTTTAAAAATCTTTGAGAGAGAGGAATCTTCTTCAGAAGTAATTCTTTAGCTTTCAATTCTTTTTCTAATTGAGGAATTTTACCATAAACAATCTCTGCCACTCCTTCTAAATCTCCTCTTCTTTCTTTTTGCTCTGCTTCTCTTCTTAATTTCTCTAATTGTTTTTTTATTTCAGCAACTGCATTAAATAATTCTTTCTCTTTCTGCCAAGCATGGAGGAGTTTTTTATATTTTCTCTTTAACTTTTTGAGTTCTTCTTCTAATTGATTTATCTTATTTTTTCTCTCTTCATTCATTACCTTGCCCTTCTTGAAAAGTTCTTTTTTTAATTCTAAAGAACGTATTTTGTTTTCTATCTCTACAATAGCAGATGGAGTGCTACCTATCTCCAAACTTAAAGCAGAAGCGGCTTCATCAATCAGGTCTATGGCTTTATCCGGAAGAAAACGAGCAGTAATATATCGCACAGACAAATTCACCGCTGCTACTATTGCCTCATCTGTGATTTTTAATCCATGATGAACTTCATATTTTTCTTTTAATCCTCGCAAAATTTCAATTGCTTCTTCCGGAGACGGCTCTTCTACAGTTACCGGCTGAAAGCGACGTTCTAAGGCAGGGTCTTTTTCAATATACTCTCTATAATCCTTAAAAGTAGCGGCACCTATAGCCCTTAATTCTCCTCTCGCCAAAGCAGGCTTTAATAAATTAGAAGCGTCAATAGCACCTTCTGCTGCTCCTGCCCCCACTAAAGTATGAATCTCGTCAATAAATATAATTATATTCCCTGCTTCCTTGATATTTTTGAGTAAATTTTTTAACCGCTCTTCAAATTCACCTCTAAACCTAGTGCCTGCTATTAGGGCTCCCAAATCTAAAGATACTATCCTCTTATTTCGTAAACTCTCTGGCACTTTTCCTTTAGCAATTAATTGAGCCAACCCTTCCACTATTGCTGTCTTTCCCACTCCTGCTTCTCCTATTAAAATAGGATTATTTTTAGTCCTTCTGGAGAGAATTTGCAT
>JAGGZF010000072.1 GCA_021162155.1 bacterium | reverse complement strand
GTGCAGGAATAGGAAATGAAAAAACCGTTGAGGAATATGTTAGTAATTTATTAAAAGTCGTCCACGAATGTGTTAGAGTGGTTAGAAGGGATGGAAGTATTGTTTTTAATGTGGGAGATAAATACGAAAACGGGAATCTTTTACTCGTACCTTATAGATTTGCTATCGAAGTATTAAGAAATGAGCCTTTAAAGCTTGTAAATAACATTACTTGGGTTAAAACAAATCCTACTCCAAGGCAATTTAGAAGAAGACTTGTAAGCAGTACTGAACCTTTTTTTCATTTTGTTAAATCTGATAACTATTATTACAATATAGATGCATTTATGAATCATTTGGATATGATGAAAAACAAGGGCAATAGGAATAACTCCAATATAGGGAAGGGGTATTTTGAACTAATAGAAAAGTCTTCATTATCAAAAGAGCAAAAAGAATTAGCAAAAAAAGAATTATTGGAAGTGATGCGAGAAGTTAAAACAGGTAAAATAGCTAGTTTCCGCATGAAGATAAAAGGTATACATTCTCCACCTTTTGGTGGACAAGAAGGAGGTAGAAAGACTCAATTAATGAAAAAGGGTTTTACAATAATAAGGATTCATGGGAGAGCTTTAAAGCGTGATGTTATTGAATGTCCAGTTGAAACAATAAAAGGTTGTAAACATCCAGCTATATACCCAGAATTTATAATACGAGAGTTAATTAGATTACTTACAAGAGTCGGCGACAGTGTATTGGATCCCTTTATGGGTTCTGGTACTACTGCTGTTGCTTGTAAAAAATTAGGTCGTAACTATATAGGTTTCGATATTAATCCTGATTATTGTAAATACGCTGAAGAGAGATTAAAAAGTGTTGCGCACCAAACCTTTTTGGGGGTTATTTAACTATGGCTAAAGAAGATCCTACCAAAATACTAGAAAGTGCCTATAGAAGCGCTGTTGAGGAGATTAAAAAAGATAGTGGTGAATCTTTTCTAAATACATTTGATAATAGGCAGAGGAACTGGTTAATTACGATAACAGAAAAATCGGAACTATTTAAAGGAGTGATCGCTGCTCTTACAACTAGTCTCGCGAAGAAAATAGAAGACCCTACTCAAGATATAAGATACCATAAAGAAGAGCTAAAAGGTGGTTATTCTGGAAGAACATTTGATACAAAATATGTAACACCCTTCTTTAAAAAGAAATTTAGAAGATTGGCCATGAAAGAGAGTGGATGGTTAACTAGGTCTATAGAACAACCACATGCCTTTACACTTGATTTCCCTGGTAAAATTCGAGATAAAGCAGTAAAAGAAGCCTTTCTACAAATTCTAAATGATATAGAAGAAAATAAAGCAAATCCACAAAAATATCTAATAGGTCTATTTATTCTCCTAATACAACAAATAAACTACAGCCAGACAAAATTGATTTACCGCATTCCATCACAAAGGTTGTCTATTGACTTAATAATAAAATGTTTACTCTTACACTTTTTTGGGAAATATCATGGCTCGGGTGCATCAAAATTACCAGTAATAGCTATTTATTCGATATATGAAATATTGATGAAGGATGTTAAGAGATACTATGGTAAAAAATTAAAACTAATGAGGAGTCATATTTCGCCCGATATGCGCGCTAAAGCCATTGGGGATGTAGAAATAGTTGATGAAAATAATGAGTTTTTTGAGGCTGTAGAGATTAAACATAGCATACCTATTGACGCCACTATGATAGAAGATGCGTATCAAAAGTTTAAGGATACACCTATTGCTCGCTATTACTTGCTAACTACAGCAGAACCTTACATTAAACAAGGAGAGAAGCAAAAAGTTAACGATATTATTGAGAAAATAAAAAAAGAGCACGGCTGTGAAGTAATAGTTAATGGAATAGTTCCCTCACTAAAATACTACTTAAGATTACTACGCAACCCTAATGAGTTTATAGCTAGATACACGAAAAACTTAGAATCAGAGTTTTCTAAAACTACAGAAATAAAAAGACAGCATATAGAAACATGGAGAAAAATTGTTAAGGTAAAATTAAAAACATGACTTCTAGTTTTAAAATCTTCCTTGGTGCAAAGATTAGCTGACATTTTATTTCCTTTCTTTACTCAGCACCCCCAACGCCCTTTGATTCAGAGACCATGCTAAAAAGACGATTTAAATTCTTCTCTTTCCTCACCCCAAGAGGGAAAATAAAAAGGCTCTTGACAAAGGTAAATCAAGAGCCTTTAATTTGACCAAATTTTTAATTTGTTTTTAAAGAACTACTTACCCGAGAAGATTATTTACCTTCTTTTAGCTTTAGAACCTTTGGTTTCTCGGTAATGTTAGTGGAAGGTCCTTCCCGAAGTAGCTTCACATAACAATCACCTATGGCCCAACCTGCCATTTTACAGGCGGTCTGAGCAAAAGGCGCCTCTACCTCCACCACTTCCTTAGTTACTCTATTTTCTATTCTGTACCTTGGCATTGGATTCCTCCTTTTATTCTTTTCATTACTCTTTTACCCCCCTCTATGCTAATGACTCTGTAATAATCATTCGGCTCTAATCCATTAGCATAATCATCAGCTTCTCCTAAACTATTAAATAGCTTAAGAGTTCCATCCTCATTTAGGACAGGAAATACTGTAGAATCGGTGTCCCAGTAAATTATTGCATACATTGTTTTTTCACCTCCTTATAATTTTTTGGGAAACAATCTCTTAGCTTCCGAATTTCTCTTTAATTGACCCAATGGACAAAGCCCATACTTCTCTACTTTTTTCAAATTAACTACAAAACATACCGGATCATTAGATCTTTTTTCACACACCACCTCCAAAATTTTATTTTTCAGGAAACTCGGGTTGTTCTATCGGGTAGGCACAAAGGTAGGTTTTTAAAGTGCAAATATTAGGACTATTTTCAGGGTATCTCATAGAACCAGATCAAAGATAGAAGGGAATAATTGCCTTTTGAGGAAAATTAAAGAGCTATTTTGGAGAAAAGGGAGGATTAAAATAAAAAATACTGAAGTTATCCACAGATGAGGTATTGACAGGCTATTTTGATTTCGGGTACCATATTATATAAAGCATATATTTTCCACCCAAACTCTCCTTATGCAAGAAAATTCCCAACCAAATTATATCTCCCTCAAAGAAGCAGCAAAATATTCGGGCTGTTATTCCCAGGATTATTTGAGGTTAAGAGCAAGACAGGGGAAACTGAAGGCAGAAAAGATTGCCAGTAACTGGGTAACCAAAAAAGAATGGATTGATGAGTATTTGGAAAGAGTAAAAAGGAGGAAAGAGGGAGTATCTGATAGAAGAGAGGATAAAAAAACAGAGGATCAAACAGAAGAGGAAAAATATATTTCCTTAGAACAAGCAGCAAAATTCTGCTCTTATTCTCAAGCGTATTTATCATTACGAGCCAGACAAGGAAAACTAAAAGCAACAAAATTTGGCAGAAATTGGGTTACCACAAAAGAGTGGGTTGACGAATATATCAAGCGAGTCGAAGAGTATAAAAGTCAGATATCTGATAGAAAAAAACTTGCCATCCCAGGAAAAACCCAAAAGAAACCAGAAATAACCAAACCAACTCTTACCCCATTCACTTCTACCTCTTTCCTCCCAGGGTGCAGAGCGCGGGTCATTGCCGTTGTCTGTGCCCTGGTTTTTATTTTTGGCAGTATCGGATTAGTTTTTGGTTATCCATATTAT
>JAGGZF010000046.1 GCA_021162155.1 bacterium | reverse complement strand
CCATAGAGTAGCCGCTCCGGAGAAACTACCTAATGCTATAATACCTGTTATCCAAGGATTGAATAAAGATAAGAGTGAAGCCACTAAAGGGTTGATAGTAAATTTATCACTGTCAATACTTAAGAAAATTATTTAATTATAATTTTTTATAATTTCTTGAAAAATCTCCGGCGGGATAGGGATAGGATCTCCAGGTTTTGTTTTACCGGGATATTTCCAAGCACTGATAATAGTTATTGGTTTCTGTTTCTTATTGGTTTCAGGTTTTTCTTTTTTCTCCCCGGCTTTATTATTTTTCTTTATGTGCTTTATTTCGTACATTACCCAAATTTCGTAAGGATGTTTTTTAGAGCCTGCTCGTTGCATTGCCGCAATAGTTCCCGGCGCTATTCCTTTCTCTATTCTGTGCGGATGCCTGATAACTCTCTTTACTCTAGAAGAAGATAAGCCATAGAAAGACATTTTGGCTTGAGAATGTTTAGTCCAGTAGAAAATATCAGAGGACATATTATAAAAACTATAAAAACTAATACAAAATTCTGAAATCAGTTAATTTTTCATTTGTTGTTTCTTCCAGTTCTTCTTTTTGAGAGATATAACCTGAAAACTTCGTTTCTAATTCTTCTTCTAGTTGATTTATCTTTTCGGGTAGTCCTTCTACTACCATAGTTACAGAGCCGTCAGAATTATTTCTTACCCAGCCCCGAATTCCTAATTTGTGGGCTATAGTGAATGTAGTAATTCGAAACCCTACTCCCTGAACCTTCCCCTTGAAAGTAATTCTTTTTCTCATTGTCTTTGCTTTATCTATGCTTTATTACTACCACATCTCCGTCTTGGACCAGATAATCTTTGCCTTCTGTGGCTATCCATCCCTTTTCCCGGGCTTTATGCCACCCTCCGGCCTCTAATAATTTCTGCCAGTTTATTACTTCGGCTTTAATGAATTTTTCTTGAAAATCAGAATGAATTATACCGGCTGCTTCTATCATTGGAGTGCCCTTTTTAAGCGCCCACGCTCGTGCTTCTTTTTCTCCTACTATGGTGAAGAAAGTAATAAGGTTTAGTGTTTGGTAGGCCTTTTTAATTAGAGGAGTTAATTGGGGATTTTGGGACAAATTCGCAACAAAAAATTCTGATTTTAGCGATTCTATTTTTTTAATCAGTTCCGAACTTATTGACTGCTGTGGTCCATTTAAGAGATAAATTTGTTTTTTAGCGGTAAGCAGAAAAAGATTTTTGAGGATTGGGTCATTTATTTCTTGTTCTGATAGTTCTGAAACCAAGAGTTTCCCAGAGTTTAGTATTTTTTCTATTTTCTCTAATAAATTAAATTCTGACTTTAATTCTTTATTGCCCGACTGGGCTTCTCTTTTTATTTTTTCTTTTCTTTTCTGGATTGTTTCTAAATCTTTAAGAATTAACTCTGTATTTATAATGTCTATATCTCTAAGGGGATTAATGTTACCTTCTAAATGAGCCACATCAGAATTTTCAAAACAACGGACTACTTGGATGATGGCATTAGTTTCTCGAATCTGGGCTAAGAATTGATTACCTAAACCCTCTCCTCTATTGGCTCCTTTAACTAATCCAGCGATATCTACGAACTCTATCACAGCGGGTAGAATTTTCTCCGGATGGGATAAAGCCGCTACCTTTTCTAATCTTTCGTCTTCTACAGGAACTACTGCCACATTAGGATCTATAGTGGTAAAGGGATAATTAGCGATATTTACCTCTTGTTTAGTTAACGCCTTAAAGAGAGTAGATTTCCCTACATTAGGTAGTCCTATTATTCCTAAAGAAAGTTTCATAAAGAAGTAATTTAAGAGAGTATTTTTTTAATAATTTGAAAATCCTGCAAGAGAATTTTTTTCATTAGAGGATTATAAGTGGCTACTGCTGGATGGTATAAGGGGACAATAAATAAATCATTCCAGAGGGTGTTGATTGTGAAAATTTTGCCGTGTATCTTGCTAATACCTTGAATTTGCTCTTTTAATCCGTATTTTTCTAAAATAAATTTAGTTGCGTAATTTCCTAAACTACAGATAATCTTTGGCTGAATAATTTCTATTTGCTTATTAAGATAAGGAGCGCATGCTTTTATTTCTTCTGGAAGAGGGTCTCTATTCTGAGGGGGGCGACACTTTAGAATGTTAGTTATATAAATGTCTTTTCTGAGTAAATTTACTGATTGCAACAATTCATCTAATACCTTTCCCGCTGCTCCGCAAAAAGGGTGTCCGGTCTGGTCTTCGTTAAATCCGGGTGCTTCTCCTATAAACATCACAGTGGCTGATAAGTTACCCTCTCCTACTACAGAATTAGTTCTACTTTGGGATAATGGACACTTAGAACAGAGTTGTATTTCTTTTTTAATTTTCTCCATTTCCTTCTCTTTTTCCTGTTTGTTCATACCTTTCTCTAAAGTATAATTTTAATCATTATAACTCTCTAACTATTTTTCAGCAAATAGCATTAGATTAGGAAAAGAGAAATTAAAAACAGGGGCTTTTGCCCCTGTTTTTAATTTGTGGAAGTTTTATCTTCTACCGAATCTTCCCGAAGGAGATTTTTTCATTGGTCTAGCTTCATCTACTATGATAGTTCTTCCATCTAATTCTTTTCCGTTAAGGGTTTCTATTGCTTTTTGCGCTTCTTCTTCAGTAGACATATCTACGAAACCAAAACCCTTAGATCGCCCGGAATATTTATCTGTGATGATGGAGACCGAATTAACAGTTCCTGCTTGAGAGAAAAAATCTTTCAAGGATTCTTCTGTAGTGTCATAAGAAAGACTTCCTACATATAATCGCGTATTCATCGTTGTTTTTCGCTATTTTACGACCTACTCCTCTGATTCCTTACTCACTAAAAGGAGTAGATTGAGGGAGTACAACGCTAAGCGTCTTTTAAAGTTTACTCTCTTTATTGCATTAAGTCAAATTTATACTAAAGGAACAAATACAAAACCGGGGTATTCTTTAGTTCGGAAATTATTATTATCAATTTTTCGGATTTCAACTAAAGATTCGTATATAGGAATAACCATTTTTCCTCCTATTTTTAATTGTTGTTTCAGCGCTAAAGGAACTTCTGAAGTGCCGGCAGAAACAAGTATCTTATCAAATGGTGCCTCCTTGGGATAACCGTTTTTCCCATCAGCGCAGATATATTGCACTACTCTGCTCTTAATAAAGTTGTATTTAGAAACATTACCTCTTCCCCACTCTACTAACTCTTTGATAATATCTAGAGCAATTACTTTTCCCTGTGGCTGAACACAATAACCCAATAAAGCCGCAGTCCAACCCGAACCGGCTCCAACATCTAATATCTTTTCTCCCGGGTGTGGCTGGAGTAACTCCAACATAAACGCCACTACTGATGGCTGAGAAATGGTTTGATTATAACCGATAGGTAGAGCAGTATCTAAATACGCTATTTCTTTTTCATCATCAGGAACAAAATCTTCTCTTTTGATTTTAAGAAAAGCATCTACGATAAGAGGGGTTTTAAGCCAATTATTTGAGCGGAGTTTATTTATTAGATTTTCTAAAGTCGGTCTTATTGTCATCTTTAGTATTGAGAGATTTATTTAAATCTAATTACTCTCTTCATATAACTCATATATTATATAAAAAATGCTGCCTCTTCTCTACCTTGCGGCTTTGAAGAGGCAGCAGTGGTGTTAGTTAGTCGCCTTGCGGCTCCCAACTAACACCATCTCTATTTTAGCAAAATTATTTTTCTTGTCAAGTGCTTATTGTGGATAACTTTATGAGGGGTAAAATTGGCTATTTTACGACTTCCATCCAACGCCAGCGCTTGAATTGGTCCTTGTGAAAGACATAAAAAGAATAATTTAATTGTTTTATAATTTTTTCTATTGCCTTTTTTTGATAATCATCAAACTCTAAGAAAATTTTTCCTTGTACTTTTAGATAATTACTTGCTTGCTGTAGTAACTTCTTGATGTAAAATAATCCATCCTTATCACCCCAAAGAGCATTTTGTGGTTCCCACTGCAGAACACTCTCTTTTACTCTATACGCTTTCTCTTTTGAGATATAAGGGGGGTTTGCGAAAATGTAATCAAATTTTCCTTTAATGTTATCAAAGACATCCGATTGAATTACTCGATATCTTGAAGGGGATATTTTATTTAATTTTATGTTCAACTTTATTTGTTTAATACTTCTGGTATATTTATCCGCGAATACCACTTTAGATTGGGGAATGTGTTTTAGGATAGATATGCCTATACATCCAGAACCGGCGAATATATCCAATATTTTTAAATTATTTTTAGTGTTTTCTTTCTTGATTATTTCTATGGCTTTTTCTGTCCAATATTCCGTTTCTTCTCTGGGAATAAAAGGTTTTTGAGAAAGGTCTATATGACAATCTAAAAACTTTTTGAAGCCGATAATATAATCTAACGGTTCTCCTTTTTTGATTCTTTCTAAATCATTAAAATATTGGGAATTGGTCCTTCCCTGATATTTTTCTTGTAAAAGCCATTCTCGGGCTCTAGAAAGATAATTTTTCATACTTGAGTTGTTCTTGTATTATAATAAAGTTTTATACTATAAAAATTTTATAAAGTAAAACCACCAAGAAAAGAAACTCTCTTGGTGGTTTTATTCTTAAACAGCAGAAAATTCCAGATTATTTGGCTTTGGTGGTTTCATAATTTCTCCAAGCCGCTGCTGCTGAAGGAGCCATTATATCTAACTCTCCTAATACCTTTTCTCTTATTTCTAAAGCAGTAACTGTGTCTTTATCTTTTATCATTTCTAATACCTTTTGGGTAATGCTTTCTGCTAATTCGTTCTGCTTGGCTTCATCTAGCCCCGCATCTTTGCAGGCTGCTTTTATAGAATTCTTGATTTTTTCTTCACTAAATGGTTCTTGGGAACCACTTTTCTTTATTACTTGATTGGCCATAGTTTTGTTGAGTATTTAGTTTTTGCGACCTTCTCTATTATAACATAAGGAGTCAATAGAAAAAAGCCGGCTATATTAGCCGGCTCATCT
>JAGGZF010000029.1 GCA_021162155.1 bacterium | reverse complement strand
AATTTAAACTCATCTAAGGGAATACTAGTTTTACCTTTAACAACAAGTTCAGCAATTTAATCTCCAGTAATTGGCGATAAAGCTACCCCATCTCCTTCATGACCTGCTGCAATTATAAATCCCTCTATTCCTTTTACTTTACCTAATATAGGTAATCCATCAAGAGTATACGGGCGAAATCCGGCAAATGTTCTAATAATGTTTACTTCTTCCAATTGTGGAAACAACATTATTATATGTTTAGCAATACTGTTAATTCCCTCTAGAGTTGTACTCTTATTCATACCAACAAATTCCCGAGTTGAACCAATTAATAAATTACCACTAGCTGTTTGCTCTATTGAAATTCCTTCACCTTCAATTTCTGCTAATTTAGGATTAAATTTAGCTGCAATATATTTTGCTGATATTAAAACACCATTTAATATCTTTGGAATTGATTCCGTTACTAAAAGTTGACCCCGTCTAGGTTTAATGGGAATATCTAAATTTACCATTCTGCCAATCTCTGGAGAATAAACACCAGCAGCATTAATTGCTGTTTCTGTTTCTATTTCAGCTACAGGAGTTTCTATTAATCTTATTTTATTAGATTTTAACTTAATCCCAGTTACTTCTGTATGAGTATAAATTTTTGCTCCTAAATTTTTTGCAGAATTAATAAAAGCATAACTAAGATATATCGGATTAACTTGAGCATCTAAAGGAGAAAAGGTAGATCCTAAAATATCACAAGATAAAGCTGGCTCTTTTTTTATTGCCTTATTCTTATCTAATAAAGACACTTTTAAACCTAAACTTTTCTGTTTTTCAACAAAAATTTTCATAGCCTTAAGTTCTTCGTTATTTTCGATTACTACCATTCCACCATTGTTTCTATATTCAATATCATAATCTAATTCATTTTTTAGATTAGAAAACTTTTTTGCGCTCTCTAAAGCTAATTTCAGATGCACGCCAGGTTTTTTAGATTGTAAAATTACTAATCCTTCACAAGAGCTAGAAGTACCTGAAGCAATTCCATTTTTTTCTAGCAATACAACATTTACCCTTTTTTTAGCAAGATAATAGGTTATAGAAGACCCAATAACCCCTCCACCAATAACAATTACTTCTGCTTTTCGAGGAAGCAACTTTCTTCACCCCCCAATATCTTTAACTTAACTACTCTTACCGGAGGGCGAAAAGTAGAAGGTAGTATATCCTTAAGAGGTTGCCCAGTATATTTGCTAATTAATTTAGCTATTACCTTACTACAAGTTCTTCCTTGACATAGGCCCATACCTGCACGAGTTCTCCTTTTTACCTCCGCAAGAGTAGTTGCTCCTTCGGCTATAGCTTTTTCTATTTCTCCAAGGGTTACTTCTTCACAACGACAAATAATAATATCTTTATCTTTCAAAATAATTAACTCCTTTCAATTATTTTCTCTCTTTTTTATTTTGAGGAATAACGATACTTCTAACTTCTGCTGCCCATTTCTTAGGTATAGCTAGGGAAATTATAGGAGTATGATCATTTTTAAGAGAATTTTTTATCTTTAGTATTCTTCCAACAGTAACTATTCTCCCTTCGCGATTAACCGCCTTTACTTTTTCCCCAATTTTAGGTAAGGGTAAATACTCAAAGGGAAAAGAAACTACTGCTTCAGTTTTAGAATATGACATATCAACCGTAAAAATTGCTAACCCCGGACAGGAAGATATACAAACACCACATCCTCTACACTTTTTTTCATCTAATACGGGCAAATTAGTTATTGGTTCACCTATTTCAATTGCACCAAATGGACAAGCTGCTTCACAGGGATTACATGGTATTTCTTGAATACATTCTATTACTGCCACGGGCCCTTTTTTAAATCTTTCTTCACTGGGGTAACCAGGACATCTTTTTAACTCTTCTTCGGAAATTACACCAGTAAATTTTAATCCTTTATTCATTTTCTAATTTCATCCCCTTGCATAAATGGTTCCTTTAACTTTCTTCTTAATTCTCCGAAAGGTCCTGCTCGCAAAGCGATAAGCTGTTCTCTTATCTCCGCTTTTCTTTTAGAAGCCTTCTCTCTTTTTAGATATCCCAAAGATTCTGCTACTGCTAAACCTGCTAATTTACCTTCTTCTAAAGCAGTACTTGCCTCTTCAACTCCGGTTAAATCACCTGCTACATATAAATCTTTTTTACTGCTTTCCATATTCCAATTATGAATAGGGATATGCCCACCTAAGGCTGGAATATAAACAAATTTGCACCCCGCCATCCAAGCAAGTTCGGTTAAAGGATTTAACCCTACACTTAAACAAACAACATCCACTTTTATTTTTTTTTCTGAACCTAAAATTGGTTTCCATTTTTTATCAAGCCTAACAATAACTGCTCCCTCAACACAATCATTTCCAAAAACTTTCTTTACAGTATGAGAGATTAAAATAGGCACTCCTGCTCTCCTTATCTTTGCTGCATGGACTCCGTAACCACCTATTTGAGGGGCGGCTTCAACAATTGCTACTACTTTAGCTCCCGCCTGCAAAGCTTGATAGGATACGATTAAACCTACATTGCCTGAACCGATCATTAATATCCTTTTACCAGGTAGTACTCTATTAACATTCATCATTGTCTGTAAAGCTCCTGCACCCATTACTCCAGGTAAGGTCCACCCAGGAAAATTCAGTACATTTTCGCTTGCACCAGTAGCTAAAATTATTCTTTTTGCCCGTAAAATTGATTTTTTATCTTTGTTTGCTAAACCTATTCTATTTTCTTCAAACAGTCCAAAAGCTACTGTATTTAACAAAGTTTTTACTCCAAACTTTTCACAATCTTCTAAAAGCTTAGTTGCTATATTAATTCCTCGTATGCCAGCCATATGTGACTTTGAACCAAAAAACTTATGTATTTGTTTAAAAAGCTGTCCTCCTGGCCTATTATTTTCATCAATTAAAACTACTTCCGCTCCTGCTTTAGCAGCTTCTATAGAAGCTGCTAAACCAGCAGGTCCTGCTCCAATTACCGCTACCTCCACTAATTCCATCTTTTTACCTCCATTTACCTAATCCTTTCTGTGTTTCAATTTTCATACCTTCCTCTACAGGAGTGACGCAAGTTCTGATATTAGGAATCCCATTAACAGTCATAATACAATCGGTACATCTGCCAATAGCACAAAATACTCCTCGAGGCTCCATATATCGCTT
>JAGGZF010000055.1 GCA_021162155.1 bacterium | reverse complement strand
CCCCTGGTGTTGCTGTAGTAAAAAATCCTTATCTCTCCTGGGCAAAATTAGCCGAAGGAGAGCCAGTTAAAATTATAAATAAAAAATGAATATAACTGAAACTTCGTTAAAAAATCCCTATATTGTAATTGCTTTAACTATTCTAGTTGCAGTTTTGGGGTTGATAGCATTTTTTAAAACACCTGTAGATTTATTTCCTGATACTTCACCTCCTCAAGTATTGATTTTAACTATTGAACCTGGGGCTTCGGCTAAAGATATATCAGATAAAATTACCGAGATTATAGAAAAAGAAATAAACACAATCTCTGGTATAAAAAGAATAAGAGCGACCTCGCGAGATGAGGTCTCTGCAGTTACTGCAGAATTTCTTTATTCCAAAGATATTAATGAAGCAGTAACTGATGTGGTTAATGCTTTAAACCGAATAAAGGCAGAATTGCCGTCTGATATTTTACCTCCTCAGATTTATAAAATTACTGATGCCACTCATGCTACTATGACCTTAGCTCTTTCTCCTAAAAAAAATAGTGCTAAGGGGTTAAAAGAGATAAGGCTTTTAGCAGAAAATGATATCAAAGATGAACTGCTTAGAATTCCTGAAGTTGGAGATGTGGATATTTTTGGGGGCTATCTGCCGGAGGTAAAAATATATGTTGACAGAGATAAACTTAAAGGATATGGCTTGAATTTGCTGGATGTAATTTCTGCTGTGGTTAGAAGAAATGTGACTATTCCCGGTGGATATATCTATACTAAGAAAAATGAATTTTTAATTCGTACTAGTTCAGAATTTAAAAATTTAGACCAGATTAAGAATCTTCCCATTAAAAAGAGGAAAGAGGGATATATCCTTTTAAAAGATGTAGCTAAAGTTAAATTAGGGATTAAAGAATTAAGAAGTCTTTACCATGGCAATGGACACAGAGCAATTGCTATTAATATTTTAAGGCCAGAGGATGGACATACTTTGGAAACTATAAAAGCGGCTAAAAGATATCTGCCCAGATTGAAAAAAGAATATCCGGATATAAATTTTGAGATTACTGATGACCAGGAGCCCATAATTGATATTAACCTTAAAGGTATGCGTTCTTCCTTAATTCAGGCGATTATTCTTACAGTTCTAATAATATTTGTTTTTTTAGCCGATAAGAGGACTGCGGCAATAATTTCTGTGAGTATCCCAATGTCATTTTTATTCAGTTTAATGGTTTTAAAATTCAGCCCTTATACAATGAATATGGTTACCCTTTCAGGACTTATAATTGCTGTAGGTATGGTTGTAGATGCTTCCATTGTGGTTCTGGAAAATATTTATCGTCATTTTCAGGAAGATAAAACTTTATCTGGGTATCAGGCTTCTTTATTAGGAGCAAATGAGGTTGCTTTAGCCAATACTGCCGGTGCATTGACTACAATAATTGTTTTAATACCGGTTATGTTCGTCGGAGGATATCCTCAAAAGGTTTTAAGACAGTTATGTATTATGATTAGCTCAACTATTTTTGCTTCTTTAATTGCTTCTTTGACAATTGTTCCTTTAATTGCTTCTCGGATTTTAAGCCGCACAGAGAGGAAAAAGAATATCTTAGAACGTTTAGTAAGTAAGGTAGATGTTTGGGTAAAAAGATTATCTAATTTTTATATCTCAGTTTTGAAAATTGCTTTGAGACATAAAGGCAAAACTCTTCTTTTAGTTTTTATTGGATTTGTTTTCACTATAAAAGTAGTTGTTCCTCTTTTAGTAGGCGAACTTATGCCTCCAATGGATACTGGAATTGTAAAAATAACTTTAGATATGCCTTCCAGTTATAATATAGCTGAGGTAGAAGAGATTTTAAACAAAGTAGAAAAATTTATTAAAAAGACTCCAGGATTTGTTTCTTTATCTTCAGTTATAGGTTCAGAACCAGGAGAGATAAGTTTTGGTGGGGGAGGAGCCACATCCCAAACAATATCTATGACTGTTAATTTAGTTACCAGAGATAAAAGAAAGGAGACTATCTGGCAGATAGAAGATCAATGGCGCAGTAAACTGCGAAAGATAGAAGGCATAAGGTCATTTACGGTTATGGAATATGGGGCAACACCAATTTCTACTACCAAGGCTCCATTTGACTTAATCTTGAGGGGTGAGAGTACTAAAGTTTTAAATATGATGGCTTATAAAGTTCTGGATAATTTAAAAGGAACAAAAGGATTGGTGGATATAAGAAGAAGCTGGTATATAGATAAGCCGGAAGTTGAAGTTATTCCTGACGCTACTTTATGCTATTATTATGGAGTAGATACTCAGAAAGTAGCCCAATATATAAAATTTGCTGTAAAAGGCGCCTTTGGTTCTTTTATGCGACTGGAAGACTTCTTAGATATTCCCATAAGAATTGAATACAAAGAAGAAAATTTAGACTTGCCTTCTAAATTAGATAATATTTATGTCCCTACTCGTTATGGTGAGATACCTTTAAGAAGTTTGGTAAAAATTAAGCAGAAGTACATTCAGCCTTTTATAACCAGAGAGGATTTGCAGAATACAATTGATATTACAGGCGTTAATAGGATTTATACCATTGCTCAGGCGGCAAAAACTGCCGGGATGTGTCTTAAAAGGAAAGGTATGATTTTGCCACGTGGTTATAGTGTAAAGATGTCCGGGACACCAGAAAATATGTTGGATGCTAAGAATCGTTTACGCAAGGCCTTGATGTTTGGAATAATTCTTCTTTATATGCTTATTATTCCTATGTATAAATCATTTAGCCATCCAGTTGTAATTATGACAGCAATTCCTTTGGCAGCGATTGGTGCTCTTTGGGGGCTTTTAATATTTGATAAGCCAATGTGTATGCCTGCTCTTATGGGAATGATTTTGTTAGCAGGAACAGTTGTGAATAATTCAATTCTCCTTTTAGATTTTATTTTAGCTGCACGTAAGAAAGGTTTCTCGCGAGAAGAAGCAATTATACAGTCAGTTAAAATTAGAACCAGGCCAATATTGATGACAGCTTCATCTACAGTAATTGGGCTTACTCCTTTAGTTTTTGAAATGGCAGTAGGATTAGAGAGATTAAGTCCCTTAGGTATTGTTGCCGCTTCAGGACTTATTTTAGGCACATTTTTAACTATGGTAATAATTCCCGTTATTTATGCTTCCATTGATGATTTAAAAAATAAATTCTCGTTTAAAAAGAGAAAAATTGCTGGTTTTTTATTAATATTAGGGTTAACAGGATTATTTTCCCCGAGATTTTCCTTTGCTGCTTCCCATGCCCAGATAAAAGAGTTTTCTTTGAAAGCAGCAATAGAATATGCTCTTAAAAACAGTCCTGATATTAAAAAAGCCTCTGCTAATATGGAAAAAGCTAAAGGGAAGAAGGTAAAAGTAAGAGCAAGTTTACTTCCTCAGATAAACCTGAATTCCACCTATACAAACTATCAGGAAGAACATGCTATAGTTCCTGGTATTCCTGGAACAGAGCAAAGATTTGACAATGATGTAATTTCAGGCAAAGTGGAAGCATCTTTATTGCTTACCGACTTTGGAAAGAGCTTCTATGCTTTTAAAGCAGCAAAGGAGAACTATTTGGCTTCTATAAAAAATCTGGAAAGAAGGAAAGAAGTGATAATTTATACAGTTTCAAATATATATTTTAGTATTGTCTCTTTAGATAAATTGATAGCCTCTTTAGAAGCAGTGCATAAAAGCATCTCAGAATTGCAGAGAAGAGTTAAGTTATATTTAAAAGAGGGTAAAGTGGCTAAAATTGATTTGTTAAAAGTTAATGTACGTTTGTCTGATATAGAGGATGAAATAGCAAGATTAGAAAGTAAAAGAGTTTATCTTTTAGGACTTTTGATGGAAGAAATGGGATATCAGGGGGAATTAAAAGTGAGTAATGATTTAAAATTATTTAATATAGATCTGAATAAAATTTCCTTTCAAAGTGCATTTAATGAAGCAGTGCAACATAGAGAAGATTTAGAAGGTTTTAGATATTTAGTTAAGTCTTCTTATTTTGGTTTGAAATCATCTAAAAGGGCGTATTTACCTGAGATTAGAGCTGTTGCCGGTGCAGGGGAGTTTTCCGGGACTTCTGGAAATGCTAAATTCCCTGGTGGTGATAGATGGGAGGATGATTATTGGAGTGGGGTGAAAGTTAGTTTCCCCATTTTTGACAGTGGATTAAGGAAGGGCGATGTTTTAAAAGCAAAAGGAGAGTATAAGTTTATGAGGGCAGAGGAGTCCAAAATATTGCTCAGTATTTATAAAGATGTAAGAAAAGCATTAGCAGATGTTGTTTCTTCTGAAAAAAGATTGCGTCTTGCTGAGGTGTCTCGAGAGGAAGCAGAAGAGGCATTGAGGCTTGAAAAGTTAAAATACAAGGAGGGCAAAGGTGTAATTAATGATGTTTTAGATGCAGAAGCTGCTTTAAGAAAAGCAGATTATCTTTATTATTCTGCTGTTTCAGAGTATAATACCAGCATATTTGAGTTTTACTTGGCTCAAGGATTGCTTTCCGAAAACTATGATTTACTTCTTTCTGGAGAGAAAACAACATATGTTAAAAACAAGGATTTAGAAGATGAGAAGTAAAAAAAGAAAATGTTGTCATTGCTGGTGGGAAGGGACATAAATTAGTTTATTGTCTATAGGTATAGCGTATAGGGGAAAGTAAGTTCTTAATAATTTTAAATAAGGAAGGAGGTGTTTGTAATGGATAGATTTGAATATTTTAAGGACATAGCAGAGAGCGCAAAAGTTTTGGGTGATGGCTGGGATAAAATTTTGGAAGCAGCATTAATTATGCACGGTCATCTATGTGGAGCGATGCCTCTGGGGTTTAGAGTAGGAAGGCTGGCTTTGAAGGTTTTGGGAGCTGAACGGGAACCTAATATGTCAAAAGTTGTCTTTGTAGAAACCGGTGTATTTCATGCCGCAGGTTGTTTTGCTGACGGCGTGCAATTTGCCACTGGTTGCACTTACGGAAAAGATTTGATAAAGAAGCTTGACTATGGTAAATGGGCAGCGACTTTAGCTTTAAAGAAAGATGGCAAGGCCGTAAGAGTCTCTGTAAAACCTGAAGTGGTAGAAGCGATGTTCTCCAGTAAATTTATGAGTGAGAGGAAAAGAGGAATTCCTCCCGCAGAAGTTAAACCTGAGTTTATTTTAGAAGGATTTAAGAAAACTATCAGTCGGCCGGATGAGGAAATTTTAGAAGTGTCTAAAATCTTTACCTATAATTTCCCTCCAACTCCTAAACCATCTTTTAGTGCTGTAAGGTGCGAAATTTGTGGAGAGATGGTGGCGGAGAATAAACTGAGGATAAAAGAAGGTAAGAAAGTGTGTTTGCCTTGTTCTGGATACGAGGTATGAAAAATAAAGCAATATAAATATTTGAAAATTTGAGATATCTATATATTGTATCCTGGTTATTGGTTATTGCAGTTGTGCCAATAACTGCCTGGGCAAGAGATTGGGAGTATTATATTGAGTATAAGGT
>JAGGZF010000071.1 GCA_021162155.1 bacterium | reverse complement strand
GGGGAGTTCTTTACTATTATAATTTCAGGTTAGTAAAGATAATAAGTGAAAAAGGTAATATGGTTAGAAATGGAAGTTTTGAAATAGATCTTGATAAAGACGGAAGACCAGAGGAATGGAATTGCTATCTAAGTAGGGAAGCAGAGGGCGAGATTATCCTGGATAATACCAATGTTAGTAAAGGGATTAAATCTCTTAAGATGGTACATGCTAATAATAAAGGATATGTGGAAGCTTACCAAGTTGTGTCTTTGGAAAAAGGGAAAAAGTATACATTATCTTTAGATATAAAAGGAGATCTTCCTATAGATGGTGGATTTGTGTTCGGCTACCAAGTGAGAAAGAATTTTTTTAAGTCAGTTATCCCTTCACCAGACAGATTCAAGAGAGTATCAATGAGTTTTGTTTGTCCCAAATTAGATTGGGAAAAGTGTCCTGGGAAACTTCCCATAAAATTCAATCTATTTGGAGCACCTGGAACTGTTTGGATCGATAATATTGAACTGGTTGAAGAAAAAGAAAAAATTCCTCTACTTGAGTTGATAATCCCACCATTCTGTTATGCTGATGAGAAAAACTTAAAGGTTAATCTGAACATTAATCTTAACTCCTTAGATGGAATAGCGATAATCCTGACTGTTAGAAAAAAAGGGAGTGAAGCGATATTATTAACTAAAAGGATACATACAATACCAACAAAAAACATCAGATGCCATATTGATATTTCTTCATTGCCCTTAGGGGACTATATTCTCACGGCGAGTTTAGTCAAACAGAAGATAGTTTTGGATACAGTAAAGAAAAATTTCAGAAAAATAGAAAGTTATTAAAGAGGGAGAGAAAAATGTTTAAAAAGAAAATACTTTTGCCTGTCTGGATATTGATTGGATTATTTTTTGTAACTAATTATTGTGTTTTACTATTAGCAGAAGATATAGTTGCTCCAGATCCTTATGTACCCCCATCGGCTATTGAAATTAAACATATTGAACAATGTTCACTGCCTGAAATAGAAGAAGAAGATAAAGAAAGAGGGTATTTTACCTTTATTCGCAGGGATGGAGTTTACCCAAGTAGTATCCCGCATGAAGAGGAAATAAAAACTAAAATAAGAACATTTGCTTCCATAGGAGAATACGAACCAGTAACTTTCTCCATCTATGCCCTCACTGATTTAAGAGGGGTAAAAGTGACTGTTACTGATTTGGTGGATGACAAAGATAATCGAATAAGTGCAAGCAATATAGATGTTCGGGTTGTGAGATGCTGGCCTCAACGTGGAGGTGCAAATCTTGCGGCTACTGATAAATATAAAATAATCCCTGAACTTTTAGAGAAACGGGAAAAAGTGGATATTAAGCAAAGAACAGCGAAACAATACTGGCTGATTATAAAAGTCCCTGATGAAACAGAACCGGGAAGTTATATAGGCAAGATATTTATTGAACCGCAAAATGCCCCATCTATGAAGATGAAGCTGATTTTGAGAATATTACCCTTTAAACTTTTATATCCCCATAACAAGGTTTGGTCGATTTATTTTCGTCATTTTCAGGGTCTGGATACATGGTCGTCTAATAGATTAAAATTAGTAAAAAGGGATCTTAATGATTTGAAGACACATGGGCTAAATAGTGTCGCTGTAGAGTTTACGTTTACTTTCGTTCGTGCCATTAAGAAAAAAAATGGTATAATAGATATAGATATAGAGAAATTAAAACTTCCTGAATTAATACAGGCCTATCAGGAAGCTGGGCTAACTGGTCCTATGGTTCTCTTGCTTGAGTGGTTAGATCATAGAATAATATATTTACTGGGTTATCCAGGAGGCAGACATAACGCGAAGAACTATGCTAATAAAGAATTTCAGGCTATCTGGAAAAGTGTAGTCAAAGAAATTATCGATATATCTAAGAATAAAGGATGGAATGATTTACTTCTATTCGAGGCCATAGATGAACCAGGCTCCCATCCCTATTTAAGAAAGTCTTCAATAATTTTGTACAAGATGTTGAAAGATCTGGGAGTCAAGACTTATCAGACAAGTGATGGTCCTGAAGGATTCATGAAGATAATGGACCCGTGGGTAGATGTGCGTTGTTACCACACCGGATTTGTTAAAACCGCTAAGAATAATGTAGAGTGGCTCAGAGCCGGTCGGCACTCTGGAGATATCGTTTGGTATTATGCAACTGTACTTCCTCGACCCTTTAAAGTTACAGGTTTCTCTTATGCTAGATTTATGAATGGATTTCTATTCTGGAAGTCTGGCGCAGATGGATTTGTCAATTTTGCCTATAATGTAGTTCGTGGATCCACCCCTTATAACGATTTTGATGGTAATGAGCCAGATTGGATGATGGTATATCCAACTGTAAATTTGAGTAAATACCCGACTCCTCAGACAAGTCTTAATTGGGGAGCAGAAGGAGTAGGAGAGGAATTGATACCTACTTTAGCTTGGGAAGGAGTCAGAGAAGGGATAGATGATGCTAAATATATTTATACCCTGACCCGTTATATAGAGAAGGCAAAGAGTAGCCAAGACTCCAAAATAGTGAAAGAAGCCATAAATATAGAAAATAACCTTAGAGAGATAATAAAGGAAGTCCCCTATCTGCTTGAGTACGAACAGATTAATGCATCAAATATACCAGGAGGGCGCGAGGCTGTTATAGGGGAAAGAATGCAACGATATCGTTGGATGATTGCCTTGAATATTATAAAGTTAATTAAGAAAGGTATTAAAATAGAAGATTCTTTTGCAAAATGAGTCAGGGAGGCTACAGATGAAAAAGATATTTTTATTAGGTATTCTTTTTGTGTTTATAATTAGCATATTTAATCAGTCAGCTGTTATAGGAAAAGAGAGAAAGCAGATGGCGGGGAAAAGTATAATACGAGTTCACTTCCTAACAGAAAAAATGGAACCTCCGATGGATGAGAAAAAAGTCATCTATTGCAAATTTACTAGAACCTCTCCAATAATTGATGGGCGCTTAGATGATTTATGTTGGCGTGAAGCTACTAAGATATCCAACTTTGTTTTATCAGACCAATCTCTAGCTAAAGAACAAACTATAGCATATCTGGTTCATGATGGTAATAATCTATATGTGGCTTTTCAATGTTTTGACTCCCAGATAAACAGACTGAAGGCAAAAACAACAGACAGAGATAATTACTTAATTTTTGCTGATGATTGCGTTGAGGTGTTTCTTGACACAAATAACGACAGGAAAGATTATTACCACTTTACAACTAATCCAATTGGGACTAGGCATGACGAAGAATGCAATCTTGCGGATAAAAATGTGAAGTGGAATCCTCAGTGGTTGGTCAAGACTTCTGTAGGAGAAAAATGCTGGTTTGTGGAAATGGCTATCCCATTTAAAGAGTTAAAACCAGAAGGTGATATTTGGGGGTTAAATCTAACCAGGGAATATCCAAATACTTCAGAGTGGAGTGCATGGTCATGTACCTATGGAGGGTTTCATAATCCAGAGAAGTTTGGAGAGGTTATCATGGAAAAAGAATTATATTCTATTAAAAACATAGATTGGGGGGAGAAATTATTGGGTAGTAATACCTTAAAGGCTATAATTGAAAATAAAAATAATCTGCCCAAAAAATTAAAGATAGAAATTGCCCTGATTTCTCCCTCTGGGAAGAAAGAACAGTTTTTTGCTGTGAAAAGAATAGAGGCTGAGAGAGAAAATTTGTTCAAAGTGAAATACCAAATAGACGAAACTGGAGAATACAAGTTAGTAATTAACTTAAGAGACTCAAATTCAAAGCAAGTATATTTTAGTGGTTTTCATTATCTCAAGGTTCCTCCTCCTGTAGAGATAAGTATCCCGCAAAAAACCTATTATCCAGGAGAAAAAGTTGAATGCAACTTTAGAATTAACACTAGTGTGGATTTTATAAAAAAGGTATTTATAGATATAAAAATAAAAAAGGCAGGGGAACACAGCACAGTATCTAAGGTAAGAATTAAACCTTTGGCAAAAAGAGGAGTTATTAATCTTGATACAGCCTGTCTTAAGATGGGAAATTATGATATCAATATTGAAATTATTAATAAACGTAAGAAAATACTACTTAGACAATCATCGATGTTTCGTATCATCGAGGGTTTTTGATTTTAATAACCCATAATAAGGACGGAAGAAAGAGGAAAAGAAGTCAGATGTAGATGTTTTTTATAAGATTCTGGTGGAAAATCACGACGAATTAAGTTGTGTACTTCCAAGAGTAAATAAAATAATATTTTAACTCAAGTGTAAT
>JAGGZF010000048.1 GCA_021162155.1 bacterium | reverse complement strand
ATTTAATAGTAAATAAAAATAAATGTAGGATATAAGTTATATGTTTATTTTAATTAAGAGAATTTTTCAAACTGCTTGGCAGGGCTTAGTAAGGAATCGTTGGCTTACTTTGGCTTGTGTAGTTATGATGGTAATTAGTCTGCTTCTTTTTAGTACTATTTTTGTTTTTAATTATATTTCCCACTCATTAATTGACTACTTAAAAAACAAGGTTGATATCAGTCTTTATTTTAAACCAGATATCCCAGAAGAAGATATCTTAAAAATTAAAGACCAACTTCTTACTCAAGAAGAGATAGAAGATATTGATTATATCTCTAAAGAAGAGGCATTGAAAAGATTTCAGAACATAGCAGAATCTAATCCTATAGTTAAGAAAGCATTAGGAGAAATAGGTGAAAACCCTTTAGTAGCATCGTTGAATATAAAAGCCAGAGATACTAAAGATTATCAAAAGATAGTTGATTATATTAATCATTCTCCTTTTAAAACTAAATTAATAACTATTGATTTGGCAGAAAACAAGAGGGTGATAGATAGAATAGATGCTCTGGCTCGGGGTATAAGATGGAGCTCTCTATTAACAGTTATTGTGTTGGGTTTTTTGAGTATAGTAATTAGTTTTAATACTATCAGGATGGCTATCTATTCCTTGAGGGAAGAAATAGAAATAATGAAATTGGTGGGCGCTTCCAATGGCTTTATAAGAGCGCCATTTCTGGTGGAGGGAATGATAGAGGGAGTGGTAGCCTCTGTAATAGCGTTAATCTTGTTAATTCCCTTGGTATTTTGGCTGGGCCCTAAGGTGGAAGTCTTTTTGACAGCAGTGGACTTGAAACAATTTTTGTGGGATAATTTATTAAGAATCTTCTTGTATCAAGTTTTGTTTGCTATAACTTTGGGAGTAATTTCCAGTTTGTGGGCTATTAACAAATATCTTCGAGTATAAATTGCGGGGTCGTCTAATGGTAGGACTCAGGCCTTTGGAGCCTGCTATGATGGTTCGAATCCATCCCCCGCAGCAATAAAAAACAATTTTGTGTTTTTTGTGTTATAAATGTGTTTTAAAGTTATGGAGAGAAAAGAGCAGGCAGGCACTTTTTCGCCAATAGAGAAAAGCAATAGTGATAAAGATAGTTATATAGAACGACCAGAGATAAAAATAGAGGCGCAAATTATAGAGGGGATAATCAGAGAAGGAACTACTTTAGAGCAGTGTTTACCCTCTGGTGTAACTCCAAAGATGGTAGATCAATTTTTAGGTTCTGACGGGAAATGGCATTGGCATCTGAGACCAGAATATATTGAGGATGAACAAAAGAGACGAGAATACGAAGAAGAGAGAAAAAAGTGGCCCTTTTAGGAATAAAAATAAGGACCAAATGGTCCTTTTGAGAAATGATAAATGATAATGGATAAGAATTTGTTAAGGTGCTAAGGAGGAGAGGCAGATGGGATCTTACCTCTCCTCAATTGTGAAATTTTGCCCCAATAACCCCCAGAGGTAGAAACGAAGGGAGGTGAAGAAATAAGGGAGGGGTGGATATATTTAGTATAACAACTCTTGCCCCCAAAAGCAATAGAATAAAAAAGGGAACGCTTCAGCGTTCCCTTATTGTATTTGTATTATTTTTCACCTCCCTTGGTTTGTTCTAGTTGTTGTAGATATTCTTTCATTTCTCTAGGTAAAGAATCACCTAGATCTGAATTCAGAAGGTTTTGAGGTGTTCCGTATTGCTGGAGAAGTTCTTTTACTTTCTTCTCTATTTCTTTCCTTATCATTATTCACCTCCTAACCCTTCAATTAGAAGTCCTAAGGTATCTAGAACTTCTGGTGCTTCGTCAAAAAACCCATTAGTTACTAGTCGTCCGGAACAATCTAAGATATAATCTGGCAATTTTTTAAGTTCTTTTGGAGAAAGAGAGTTAGTTTTTAATCTAATGCCTATACATATTTTTCCTGTAACTGCACAATTACCTTTCCTAGTCAGAAGGGGGCAATAGAAACCATTTTTTCGGTTTTGCCTTTTGAATTTAATTTTTTTCGCCAATAATTTCACCTCCTTTCTCTTTTTTATTTTTTACAAAAAGAGAAAGGAGAGGGAGGTCCGCGGGGTAAAAACATTATCACCTCCTGTTTGAGAAGGAGGTGCGAGTACCATCCTCAAGCTTGCCGCGGCAAGCGAGTAGGCTTTCCTCAAGCACCCCGTTTTTATATAATAGATGTTTGATTTTCAAGGTTCTTAACCCCAGAGTTAATAAAGAATTAACTCTGGGGTTAAAAAGGAGGAGCCGCGTATGCGTACTATATATTAGCAAATATATTTAGATTTGTCAATAGGGATAACAAAGGTGTTTTCCTCTTGACTTTTACTTTGCTTTGGCTATAATTTTAGGAAAATTTCAGTGATAGGTTTTGGGGTCGAAAAATAATCTCTTCCTACTATGAAATATAGTTGCTCTGCTTGCGGCTATATCTATGATGAGGATTTAGAAGGCACTGCTTTTGAGGATCTTCCTGAGGACTGGACTTGTCCAGAATGTGGGGCACCTAAAGAGGCCTTTGAGGAAGTTATAGAAGAGGAATCAAAGTTAGAAGAGGAAGTAGAAGATGATTCAGAAGATGATTTAGAATAGCCGCTGGTAGTGAAATGATATTTAATTAAAGGCACGCGAAAGCGCGCCTTTATTTGACAATAATTAGTTTAATTTGCTAAACTATAATAGTGCCCTCAGGGCATTTTTAAAAAGATGGAAAAAAATATAGAAAAAATAAAGGAATACTTTAAAAGTTCTTGGCAAGAATTAAAGCAAGTTAACTGGCCTACTAAAAAGGAAACTATCCGTTATACTGTAGAAGTATTAGAATTAGCGGCTATTTTAGCCCTTATTTTAGGTTTGGCTGACTGGGGCTTTATGCAATTAATCAGAGTGATTATTAATATTTAAAGAAATGATAAATTTATGCCTAAACAACAGATTAATTTGGGAAGAAATTGGTATGTGGTTCATACTTACTCGGGCTATGAGGATGCTGTAGCTAGTAGTTTGAGGCAAAGAGTGGAAGCATTTGGGATGCAGGACAAAATTTTTAATGTATTAGTTCCCAAAGAAAAGAAAATAAAAATAAGGCAAGGGAAAAGAGTTGTGGTAGAAGAGAAAATTTATCCGGGTTATGTTTTTGTAGATATGATAGTAACAGATGATTCTTGGTATGTGGTTAGAAATACTCCAATGGTAACCGGTTTTGTAGGAGCAGGCACTACTCCCCGTGCAGTAGAAGAGGAGGAAATGAAAGAAATACTAAAGAAAACCGGAGAGGAAGAACCCAGATATAAGATAGAATTTAAAGTTGGAGATTTAGTGAAAATTACCGACGGCCCCTTTAAGAATAGAGAAGGAAAGGTTAATGAAATAGATTATGAAAGAGGTAGAGTAAAAGTAATGGTACCCCTTTTTGGTAGAGATACTCCGGTAGATTTAGATTTTCTTCAGGTTAAAAAAGCATAATTTAGCGTAATCTATATTAATATGGCTAAAATAGTAAAAGCAAAACTGAGTTTACAGATTCCAGCAGGGCAGGCTAATCCCGCTCCTCCTATAGGTCCTGCTTTGGGGCAACATGGAGTGAATATTCAGGAATTTTGTAATAGATTTAATGAAGCAACGAAACAGCAAGCGGGAGAGTTAATTCCGGTAGAAATTACTATCTATCAAGATAGAAGTTTTGATTTAGTTTTTAAGCAGCCGCCAGTTTCTGATTTATTAAGGAGGGCTGCTGGAGTAGAAAAAGGTTCTGGAGATCCTCTGAAAAAGAAAGT
>JAGGZF010000057.1 GCA_021162155.1 bacterium | reverse complement strand
TATACTTCTAAAAGAAGTATATCTCAGCATAAAGCTTCAGTCTCTGAGGGGTTATGTTAGAATTAAATTGTTTTCGGAGGCAACTTGTAGAGGAAACTCTTAACAATATATGGCTGAATTAACTCTTATGAAGATAACCATCACCTAATAAGCTTCCTATCAGAATTGACTTCTGTTTTTTAGTAAGTTGCTCCATTTTATTTAATTCTAACAAACTTCCCTGCTGATTGTAAGCCCCACCTAAAAATTGTCAGTGCTGTTTTAAATCAGATTTGGAACAGCACTATTTTAGGATTGCTTACTTCCCAGCATATAAGCCAGATTTGCACTTCGATGTCTCCACCGAAGGACGCGCCTTTTTAGAATTATATCTGGGATGTTTCTCATTAAGAGAAATTTGCAGCCTTTTCCCAGATTGGCACGTAGTTAGCAGTCCCTTATTCCTCTGGTAATGTCATTCTCCTAAAAGGAGAATTCTTCCCAGAGAAAAGCGGTTTACAAGCCGGAGCCCTTCTTCCCGCACGCGGCGTCGCTCGGTCAGGCTTGCGCCCATTGCCGAAGATTCTCGGCTACTGCCTCCCGTAGGAGTAGGGCCCGTGTCTCAGTGCCCTTGCCGGGGGCCATGCTCTCACACCCCCTACCCGTCGTCGCCTTGGTAAGCCATTACCTTACCAACAAGCTGATGGGACCTAGGCCAATCAAACACCGGATACATTGCTGCATCCTTTACTCTCTTGTCCGAAGACAAGAGAGACCATTGGGAATTACCTGACCTTTCGGCCAGCTATGCCCAAGTGTTTGGTATGTACCAAGGTATTACTGGCCCGTTCGCCACTATCTGTTCTAACTCTAAAAGAGCCAGAACAGACCGTACGACTTGTATGCCTTATCCACGCCGCCAGCGTTCATCCTGGACCAGGATCAAATCCTCTGTAAAAGGAATAATCCTTGGAGCAATCAGAAAAAACAATAAAATTTTTCCTGTCTTATTCACTTTTCAAAGAACAGCTGCCTTTCCTCTTTTAAAAACAACCACATAATTAAACTGGTGGTTGTTTTTAAAAGAACTCTCTTCCTCTATTTCTCAATTTCTCTTAGCCATATTATTCTAATTCATTCTGGTGCTTTATATTATAATCATCTCTACAAAAAAGTCAAGCGCTCGCGACGGGATTTGAACCCGTGATCTCCTCCGTGACAGGGAGGCGTGTTAAACCGGGCTACACTACGCGAGCATTATTCTGGTGACCACGACAGGAATCGAACCTGTATGTCCGCTTTATGAGGGCGGTGTTCTACCATTGAACTACGTGGCCCTAATTCTCAAAGTAATTTCCCCAAAATAAATCGATATAAAACACTAGATAGAAAATAGGGAAAGATTGTTGCGGAGGTCGGAATTGCACCGACGCCTCGAGGTTATGGGCCTCGCGGGGTACTACTCCCCCACTCCGCGACTAAGTCCGCGTTTTAAAAGCGCGGACTAGTGATATCATATTCGCTACCCTAAACTACTAAAATATTTAGGGTTTAGCAGGTACCTCTGGTGCTTCTGGAGCTGGAGTTTCTGTGGTGGGCTCCTCAGCAGGCAAAGTTTCCTCAGGGGTCATTTCTTCAGTAGGTGTTTCTTCTTCTATTGTAGTAGGGGGTGTCAAGTCAGAAGGAGCACCAACTTTGTTCTTAGAAATATAGAAAAGAATTATCAAGACAACTACTACTGCAATTGCTATATATAACCAAGTTTTATCCTTCATATTTATTAATTTTTTTAATTATTTTGCCTGAAAAATTCAGGCCTCGACCTTATTTTCTTATTCTATTGTAGCAAATATATCTATCTTGTCAAATCTTTCTATTGCGCCTCAACTATTCTTCGAAGGGCAACTGCTACTGCAGCATCTTTCAAATCAATATCATTATCTTGGGAAAAACGATAAACCCAAACAAAAGAATTCTTAATCTGTTTTTCTAATTTACGATTAACTTCTTCTTCGGTCCACCAATATCCTGACAAACCTTGCGCCCATTCAAAATAAGAAACAATAACTCCCCCGCTATTTGCTACTATATCTGGAATAGTAATAATCCCTCTCCTTTGTAAAATAGAATAAGCTTTTTCTGTTATTGGCCCATTAGCCATCTCTACTATTATCTTAGCCCTAATATCAGCAGCATTTTTATCTGTAATTACATTCTCTAGGGCGGCAGGCACTAAAATATCTACCTCAGAGGTTAAAAGTTCTTCGTTAGAAATATCTTTTGCTCCGGGAAAACCCTTCACTGAACCTGTCTTATTTTTGTGCTCTTTGACTGCTACAACATCCAAACCATCAGCATTATAAATTCCCCCTTTAGAATCTGACACAGCCACTATTTTAAATCCTTTTTCTTGGGCAATTTTAGCGAAATGGTAACCAACATTTCCATAACCCTGAATAGCCACTGTGTTATATTTCTTATTCTCCAGATATTCCAATAAGGTTAACAGAGATATTACTCCTCCTCTGCCAGTCGCTTCTGTTCTTCCCAAGCTTCCTCCTCTATTAATTGGTTTGCCGGTAAAAGCAGAAGGGCTTTTTCTTTTGATAATTTTCTCATATTCATCCAACATCCAACTCATTATTCGACTATCAGTGTTAACATCCGGAGCAGGTATATCTTTCCACTCTCCAATATATTCGCTAATAGCCCGGGCATAACCCCGAGATAACTGTTCCAATTCTTCCGGGTTCAACTCTCTGGGATTTACCACTACTCCACCCTTGCCTCCTCCAAAAGGCAATCCAGCCACAGAGCATTTTAGAGTCATTAAAGTAGATAAGGCAATCACCTCCTCTCTGTTTACTTGAGGATGAAAACGAATACCTCCTTTATAGGGACCAAGTACATTGTTGTGTTGACTACGGAATCCCCGGAAAACTCTTAATAGTCCATTTTTCATCCTTACAGGAATTTTAACCTCTATTACTCTATCAGGGATAATTACCTCTTTTATTTTCTCATCTGATAGACCTAAAATCTTTCCTGCTTTCTTTATTAAATTCTGAGCAGTTAACAACATCACAGAAGAATTCTCCTTAGAAGAAGATAAATTTTCTTGATTCATATTTTTGTTTTAAAAATTACAACTCTAGCAACCCTAAAATGCCGCCTCAACTAAAGCCATGCTGGGGGCAACATTTGTGTAAAATATCTATTTTTAATCTATGTATC
>JAGGZF010000056.1 GCA_021162155.1 bacterium | reverse complement strand
TTGTCGAAGTCTTGTTGACAGATCATAATGAAAAAATAAACTAAGGACGGGAAAAGGAATGAAGCAGAATTTTCAGAAAATATCCCGACTTGCCCTTCAATTTTATTTGGAATGTCCCCGCTGTTTCTGGTTAGCCAAAAAATATGCAATTAGAAGACCACCACTTTACCCTTACATTTTAAATGCTGCAGCTGATATTTTTCTGAAAGCAGGATTTGATGAGGCTCGAAGGGAAGGAAAACCTCATAGCATCTTTAAACAAAATAAAGTAAAAGCAGTACCATTTCCCGATTTCAATAAAATTAAAGAATGGAGAGATAAGGGTATAAAATATTACTTTCCCAAGTTGGATGCCCTTCTTTATGGAAAAATAGATGAAGTGGTGATGTTTCCAGATGAAAGTCTATCTCCCATAGACTTTAAAGCTACCGCATCTCTTCAAGTTCAAATCTACAAAGACTACCAGCAACAGATGGATATCTATAGTTATCTTTTAGAAAAAAACGGCTATAAAATAAATAAGAGAGCTTATTTTGCCTTTTACAAGGTAGATAGAGATGGTGGTTTCAGCAACAAACTTACTTTTTTACCGGAATTAAAGGAAGTAGAAATTGATACCTCTTGGGTTGAAGAAGTTTTTAAAAAAGCGGTAAAGAGCCTCTGGTCAGAAAATCCTCCTTTACCAAGCAAGAACTGTGAATATTGTCAGAGGGAAAGAAGAATCCTTGAGAGAAAACTATATTTAACTTAACTCTTCCCTTGGCCAAAAATGACCATATTTCAAACTTTAAATTTTCCATAGTAGAGGTTTGCAAAATATTGACTTTCTTTTATCTCATGGTATCTTTAAGCAAGGACCAAGTTCCTTAAAATTTAAAAATATGTGATGGCAAGCGACATCTTTTTTGCTTTCGAGAAATTAGAATGAGTCTGAAAAAATGAGTGAAAAAAACATTATTTTGTTTACTGGACAATCAGGAATTAGAATTAAAGAATGTCTTAATAAGTTAAGCCAGGGTGACAAAATTATATCCGTTGATGAAAGAATGGAAAAAATTTCCAACAAGAGTTTTAAAGAAGAAATTCTCGCAGCTCCTCCATATGTCCAAGAAAGACTATGGTCTGAGGCTCTCACATATATAGAAACTGAAGAGCTCTCTAAAGTGGAGAGGGGAAAATATCTTTTCTTAACCTTTCATGCTTCTTACTATCACCAGAAGAAGACAGAATTTCTTTCTCCAGTTAACCTTACCCAGTTACAAAAACTGAAGGATAAAATCAAAATGATGATTGTTTTAATAGATGATATATATGATATTTATCTGCGACTAATGGATAAGGGACAGATGTATGAATATATTATGGAATTAGAAGACCCTCTGAGAGCTTTGATCGAATCGATAATAAACTTAGTTTCTATTTTATCTTGGAGAGAAATGGAAATAGCTTTTTCGCGGAAAATTGCCCAATTCTTGGGTGATGTTCCCTTATATATTATAAGCGTAAAACATCCCTCTTTTATGGTATCTAGGCTTATTCGTAAACCTTCTACAGAAGTGAAAGTCGCTTATTTATCTCACCCCATTACAGATATTCGCGCAAGTCACTTACCTCGCTATCCTGAGTTCTATGGAGAATTACAAGAGTTTATCAAAAGGGTAATACAAAAGGAAGAGAATATTGTCGTTTTTATTCCGGATAGTATTGATGAAAAAAGAATCAGAACAGAAAGAAGAATGGAGAAAGAAGAAAAGAAAGAACGTTTAATTTACATTCCCGAGCTCTTGGTTGGATGGCCGCTTCCTTTCTCCGATCGTTGGCTGCATATCCCCATTCCGCCACATCTTAAAGATCTCAATCCTCTGAATCCTAAAAATTTTGATTTTTTTAATGCTAAGGAAGAGATTAAGTCTGCAATTTCGTCAATTCTTCAAATATTAGATACAAAAGTAACTGCTCAGATCAATTCCCGAGATCGAAGTTTAATAGAAGCAAGCAACATTTTATTAGTGTACAGACCATACTGGGCTGGATCAATTCCCAGTGGGGTTGAAGAAGAAATAAAATACATGTGTGAGCTTAGAAGCGAATATAATGATAAGGATAGGAAAATAATTATGCTTACAGCAGTAGAAGATTTAGGAAGACTACAAACTAACGCCTTGTTTAGGGAAATCAAAAATAACATTATTCTTGACCCTGAATCAAAACAAAGGTTGGTTAATTTATTCCAACAGTGGTTAAGTGATTCCAAACTAACGTTGAGGATTGGTGAAGGTGGGTTCGATAAAAACGAAATGAAAGAAGCTATCGAGTCAAGGCTTTCAACTGAATATGAATTTAAACCACGTTATCTTTCTTTTGCCCAGGGGGCTTTAGGATTCGGGAAAATGCTAGGTAGGATTAAAAAACGAGAGGATGTTGGAAGAAAGTCTGGAATCAGATTCCTTCAGGTGATCCGTTTAGGGAATATTTAAGTCCAGAGGATCTCTATTTATCTTTCCCTCAAAGAGAACTAGAGAAAAAATTGGCAAATTTTAAAATCTAAAATTATTTCTTAGGAGGTGCAAAATGCCGAAAAAACTAGATTTTGAGATGCCTACCTTGTTTTATAACACAAAAGAAGAGGATGTAGAAGCTTTTTATGCTTTAGTGGAATCTGGGATACCTTGTAAATTTCGCCCGCCTGCCGAAGAACCTACGCCTTTATTATTAGTTGGCTACACTAAGTA
>JAGGZF010000016.1 GCA_021162155.1 bacterium | reverse complement strand
CAGAAAATAGCGTATAACTTCAGGGTCGTATTCTTTAACTAATTCTAAGGGATCTATCGCCCCTCCGGAAGATTTAGAAATTTTCTGGCCATTAATAGTAAGATAACCATGAACAAATATAGTAGAAGGAAGCCGAATTCCTGCTGACAGCAACATTGCCGGCCAATAAACAGCATGGAAACGAGTAATACCTTTTCCTATAAAATGAATAATCTTATCTGATTTCTCCCACCACTTGCGAAACAAGTCAGAATTCTCGGCATAACCTAAAGCAGTAATATAGTTGGCTAAAGCGTCAAACCAAACATAAATAACTTGAGAACTATCTCCCGGCACAGGAATCCCCCAGCCAGATGCTCTTTTCATAGAACGAGATATACTAAAATCCTCCAATCCCTGATGAATAAAACTAACTATTTCATTTCTTCGGGAAACAGGAACAATCTCTACTTCTCCTTTTTCTATAATCTCTTCTAATTTTTTTTGATAGCGAGATAATTTAAAGAAATAATTCTTCTCTTTTACTAATTCAGGTTTTGTTTTGTGTTCCGGGCACAATCCATTAACTAACTCTTCTGGCTTATAAAATGCCTCACATCCTACACAATATAATCCCTGATAATCTTTCTTATAAATATCTCCCCGGGTTGCCACTGCTTCCCATAACTTTTTCACTCCTCTACGATGCCTCTCTTCTGTAGTTCTGATAAAATCGTTATAAGATAAATGAAACACCTCTCGAAGGTTGCGGAAAGCAATACTATTTTTATCTACTAACTCCTGAACTGAAATATTTAATTTGCGGGCAGCAATTACATTCTTTAAACTATTCTCATCAGTTCCAGTTATCCAATATACTTCTTCACCCAACAACTTCAAAAAACGCGCAAAAGTATCTGTCTGCACTATTTCCAAAACAAACCCCAAATGGGGTTTAGCATTCACATAAGGAATAGCAGTGGTTAAATAGTAACGCATTAAACCGGTTTCAATATAATCACTAAACTATATACTAAATGATAGGCAATTGAGGAAGATAGGATTGCAGACGACCAGAACGCAAATCTTTTATAAATTCCACAAAAGTAGCAGCCAAGGGAAGAATTATTATCACGCCTATTACCCCCGCCAATTTTCCTCCTATTAACAAGGCCAAAATTATCACCAAAGGATTTAATTTCATAGTTTTAGACCTCAATGAAGGAGCAACTAATGCTTCTATTGCCTGAATTATAATGAAAGTTATTAAAGCGAACAGAGCAATCGTCCATCCTTGGCTTAAGGCAACAAGAAAAGATAATCCTCCGGCAACCACTGGACCAAGATAAGGAACAAAGTCTGCTATTCCGGCTATTACTCCTAAAAGTCCAGCATTCGGTATCCCCAACAAAGAAAAACTGCCATATACTAATAAGCCAACTCCTAAACTTAGTAATAATTGAGAGAAAAACCATCCTCCTACTCTCTTTCTGGTTTTGTTCCATAAATATACTATGTATTCTTCATATTTATGGGGAACCATAAACCGCAGCGCTTTTTCTATACCTTTTTTTTCGGTATTAATAAAGAAAGAAATGAGTATTACCAGAAAAGCATAAAAAGTTCCTCCTAAAATTTTACTTATTATTTTGGCTGACTGAGAAAAAATAGAATTAAATAAATTAGTCAACTGTTCGGTAGAGAAAGTAAAATCAGAAAAACCTTGAGATATACCCCAATTAAGATGCTGCCATAACTGTTCCCAATTCTGTAAAGAAGATGGCTGGAGCCACTGGGGAAGAATTTTCACTACTAAAGCAAGATTTTGGGTAATAATGCCGCCTACAAAATATAATAATATACTCAAACCAAATAAAGTTATAATATAGACAATAAAAGTGGCTAACCAGCGATTTTTCCCTTTCTCTTCTAAATAATCAATAGGCCTTTCTAAAAGAGAGGCAAATATAAAAGCAGTAACAAAAACCAAAATTAAACTCCTAAAATACCATACAATAAGAGCGATTAGAATAGGAAGGTAGAAACGACCTATACTCTCCCAAGAGATATTCAGTTGAGCAGTATCTTTTTTCATACTTTATAACTTTATATAATTGTAAATATATTGTATCAAATTTTTAATAATTTACGAAGCTTTCTTTTGTCTCCAGAAGAGGAAATTACAACTAAATTTAATCTCTCCGGAGTTAACAGATCTTGGGCTACTTTTTGTATATCTCTAACTGTAACCTGTCTTATCTTGCGCAAATAATCCTTGGGCATTTCTACTTTGTTATATAGCAGCAACTGAGCGGCAATTTTGCTTGCTACAGAATGAACATTCTCTAAAGACAAAGCAACCTTGCCTGTTAAATAATTCTGCGCTTTTCTTAATTCAGCAGGAGATACTTTGTAATTTTTAAATTTTTGCCACTCCTGTAGAATACCGGAAATTACCATCTCGGTCTTACAATTATCTACTCCGGCGTAAACCCGCCATTCTCCATAATCAGGATAATAATCTATATAACTTTTTGTCCAATAAGCAGCAGAAAGTTTTTCTCTTATCAACTGAAATAACCTTCCTGACATTCCTCCGTCAAAAATTGCTTCTAATACATCTAAAGCATAACGCCTCTTATCAGAATATTTTATTCCTCTTACCCCTAAAAGAAGATGAGTTTGGTCTGTTTTTTTAGAATAAAGCAACAAGCGAGGTTTTTTCTGGCTTACTCTTACTGGCTTTCGAGGAGATGCCTTGCCTTTTCTAATATTAGCGAAATATCTTTTGATTAAAGAAATAACTGAAGCAGAGGAAAAATTACCGCTGATGGTTACTAAAGTAGATTGGGCTCTGTATTGCCTTTTGTAATAGCGCAGTAAATCTTCTCTACTAAAACTTAATACATTAGAAACCGTGCCTACGATAGGCCAGCCACTGGGTTGGTCTCCATAAACTAATTTATCCCACAATTCAAATATATAACTTTGAGGAATATCTTTATAAGTATGAATTTCTTCTCTTACTACTCTCTTTTCTTTTTGAAGGGCTGGGGAAGGAAAAAGAGAATTCAGAAATATATCGGATACTATATCTACCGCCAGTTCCGCATTCTTCCGAGCAACATAAGTATAATAGCCGGTAACTTCTCTTCCGGTAAAGGCATTATAACTTCCCCCTACCGCATCCAGTTCCTGAGTTATTGCTAAATTAGAAGGACGCTTTGCAGTTCCCTTAAAACACATATGCTCCAGTAAATGAGATATTCCGTTGTTCTTCTTTGTTTCAAAGTTGGCACCAGTTCTTACATAAACAGTCGCCCGGAAAGATAATGATTCCCGGGAAGGAACCAATAACAATCGCAGTCCATTAGAAAACTTTTTTACAGAGAATTTATACATAATTTTTCTTCTACCCAGTGGGTTATTTCTTCTGTTTTTATTCTTTCTTGCTTCATAGTATCTCTATCCCTAATAGTCACTGTTTGGTCTTCCAATGTTTGATGGTCTATAGTCACACACCAAGGAGTGCCTACCTCATCTTGTCGCCGATATCTTCTTCCAATTGAACCAACTTCATCATAATCTATTAAATAATCTACTTGCCGTTGAAGTTTCAGGAAAATATCCCGCGCTGTTTGAACCAATTCTTTATTATTTTTCAGAAGAGGCAAGACAGCCAACTTTATTGGTGCTATTTTAGGATGTAATCTTAAAACTACTCGTGTTTCCTTATTTTTATCTTGTTCTTCAGTATAGGCATTTATAAGAAAAGCTAATAAACTTCTTTCTACTCCGGCAGAAGTTTCTATAACATAAGGAATATATTTCTGGTGAGTTTCTTCATCCCAATAGGATAAATCTTTGTTTGAAAATTGCTGGTGTCTCTTTAAATCATAATCTGTTCTATTATGGATTCCCTCCAACTCTGACCAGCCGAAAGGAAACTTAAACTCTATATCTGTGGCTTCTTTGGCATAATGAGCCAATTCTTTCTCCTGATGAGGCCTCTGTCGCAGATTCTCCTCTTTCATTCCTAAACTTAAATACCATTTCCATCTTATTTCTTTCCAATAGTCATACCATTTTTTATCCTCTTCTGGAGAGATAAAATATTCCATCTCCATCTGTTCAAATTCCCGGGTGCGAAAAATAAAATTAGAAGGAGTAATTTCGTTACGAAACGCTTTTCCTATCTGGGCTATACCAAAAGGAATTTTTTTTCTGGAAGAAGTCAGTACTTTCTTAAAGTTAATAAAAATACCCTGTGCTGTTTCTGGTCTCAAAAAAGCAATATTGGCAGTTTCTTCCGCAGGACCAATATATGTTTTGAACATCAGATTAAACTTCTTTTCTTTTGTTAGTTCGCCTCCGCATAAAGGACAATAAAATACTCCTTCTTTTTCTACAACTGGCCCATATTTCCCTTCTTTCAGATAATCAGCCCGAAAACGAGTATGACACTGCTTGCACTCTACTAAAGGGTCAGTAAAACTGCTTAAGTGTCCCGATGCTTCCCATACTTTGGGATTTACTATCACAGCAGAATCCAATCCCACTACATCATCTCTATGCCATACCATTGCCTTCCACCATTCTTTTTTAATATTATTCTTCATCTCTGCCCCTAAAGGACCAAAATCCCAAGTATTAGCCAATCCGCCATAAATTTCAGAATCAGGAAAAATAAATCCTCTCCTCTTACATAAAGAAACTATTTTATCCATCAGGTTATCAGGCATAAATTTAAAAATTATTGTATTACTATTCCCTCAACAGGGGAGACAGTTTTATCAGTTAAATTATTGGAAAATACTGGGGGATAAACTAAATTAATTTCCTGATGAGTCCAACTATCTACAGCAGAAAATGAAGTTTCTCCTATCAATTGAACTGACTTATGTAATTGAGAAAGGGAAGGTGTAACTCTTATTTGGAAAATAAGTTCCGGCGCTGCAGTTAATATGCCACTTCCTGCTGCTACTGTAGGAATATTCCACACAAACTCCCGGGTATTCTCATCAAAAGTAGGCAAATTATCTCCATAGTTTCCCGCTATTTGAGAAGTAAATTCTACCCCTGCAGGTAAAGTTGTTTTAATCTGTACATTTTTTAGTTCGTTATAGGTATTGTATATTTTCCAATGAATAGTAAAATCTGTAGGTTCTCCCACTCTTAAAGGAAGATGACCTTGATTAGCAATGCCAGAGGGTGCATCTCTAAAATAACTGGCAATATCTACCTGACAATGACTCTGTAGTTTTATAGTATTAACTGTTATAGCTTTAGGAATTTCTGTTATAGAAGCACCTTCAGGCACATTAGAACTTTTTACTTCTGTCTGCACCTCTATGAGAGTATTCTCCTGCGCTTGACTTATCAGGGGCCAATGTTTTTTTAGTTTTACCGAGAAAGAGAGATGTGTTTTAGCATTGGGAGTCAGTACATAAAGCGCATCTACTTTACTTCCGTCCCAGATTAATGTCTTTAAACGAGAAGAGAACAGGGCTTGAGGCGCTTGAAGGGTTGTCCAATCTATCACTCCTTTGTCAGAAAACACAACTTTTACCACCAAATTTCTCAAGGATGAGGGATACTTGTTAATCACATCAAGGTCAAACTTCAAAAGTTGCCCCAAACTGGCTACTGTATCACTTTGATTATTAATAGTAAGTTGAACAAGCAAAGGGTTCTTAGTTAAAGTAAAGAAGGCCTCTGTTTGCGCCAAAGGCAGAAAAACTCCGTTTTCGTTAATTCCCAAACGAGCCACAACCTTTTTGGTTTCTCCTTCATTACCAGAAGCAAAACCTCTAATCCCAATTACCCCTGAAGAATGGGGTACTAAATAACCTAAATTCCAAACATTATTGCCGCTAGCAACAGTAGGTTCTGCTTCCTGAAAAGTGTATCCCTCTGGCCAATCTATCCTTACTTCTACATTATTGAAGTAATTCTCACTTTGATTAACCCAATCAATTTCCAAAGGAAAACTCTGTCCCAAGAATACTTGGTCAGGAAAACGTAAATTCAAAGAAAAAGCAGAGCCACCTATCACTATAGTTTTTTTCTTCTGCACCTCAAAAACAGAACTTAAAGTCTTTGGACGATACCTGAAAGTGGCTTGAACTTCAGCAACACTATTAGGTGTTCCTGCTATAAGCAATTTAACTGTTTTTGTTCTCTGTGATTTAGGAACTACTTCCCCTAAGAAGAAGTTTATTATTCTTTTGGAAGGTTGACCTGATACTACTACACCGGGCGGAACTTTTAATTCTATCTCTGCCTCTTGTAAAACTATCCGGGAATTATTGGCATATATTAAATGGTATTCGTAAACATTTCCTGCTTTTACCTCTTCAGGACCCACAATCTCAAAACTAACTCCCTTACTTGATAATATAGACCATATCAGATAACCAAAAACTACCACCAATATAACTACTATTACACCTCCCCAAAAAGAATGAAGAAATTTTTTAATCTCCATAATTTTTACATTATTTTTACATTATATCTGATTTTATCAAAGAAGTAAATTTAGTAAAGAAAAGTTGGAGAAATATCTTTTCCTTCAAAATTTCTTTAACCGTTGCCGGCTTGCGAAAAGCGCTTAAAGGTAACTGGAAAAGTGCTTGTAAAATTTTTCTTTGTTTTTTAGAAAGAACAATATCTCCCTTTTGATAATGCAATGAGCACACTACTCCTCTTTTAGACCAACTAAAATGAGAAAGAGATTGGGAACTACCACACACAGCACATACATCCAATAAAGGAGCAAAGCCGGTTATTTTAAGCAATTGAGCAGGGAAATAGTAGCGCAGGAATTCTATAATCTCCGGATTATGTGCCACGTTTTTCTCTCCCCACCACAGAACATTATATAACAAAAGCCATAATTGGGGCTCTGCCTGATTTAGAATAGTCCATTCATCTACTTGTTTCAGGAGAGAAAGAAACAAAGATAAAGCAGCAGGATTCTTCTTAATGACAGGGAAAAGTTCTTCTTCTACAGCAGAAATTAAGCGGGGTTGATGCACTATACTCCATACCACCTTTACTAATGCCGGCGGCTCTAAACAGCCAGCCAACTTAGATAAAACTTTCCTACTTCCTTTAGCTAACAGAGAAATCTTCCCGTAGTTTTGCGTAAATAAAAAATAACGCCTGTCTGCTTCTCCTGCTTCTTCGTAAAAAAGAACAAAAGCCAAATCCTGATACTGATTCATTTTCTCTTTATTATATCACAAATTCTTTGCTCCTCTGCTGTTTTTATTATATAATTGCTACAGGTCCCCGTAGTTTAACGGATAAAATACGGGCTTGCGGAGCCTGTGATGGAGGTTCGATTCCTCCCGGGGACACATCAGGAGTTACAAAATAAGTAACCATTTATGCTCACCCTCCAATTATCTGATCCAGTAGAAAAAATACGCGGAGTGGGACCGCGTTATTTAAAATACCTTCATAAATTAGGTATTACTACAGTGAAAGATCTTTTGTGGCATTTTCCTTTTCGTTATGAGGATTTTTCCCGAATTAAAAAAATAAAAGATTTACAACCCGGAGAAACCGCATCCATAATAGGAACTATTACTAAAATATCCCTCCGCCGCAGTTGGAGAAAAAAGATGTTCATCATAGAAGGAAAGGTAGAGGATGATACCGGCAGTATCAATGTTATCTGGTTTAATCAAACATATCTGATAAAAAATCTTCCTGTGGGTACTACTGTCTCTTTATCCGGAAAAATAAAAACCAAAGGGAAACAACTTCTTTTATCCTCACCGGTATATGAAATTATTAGTCAGCAAAAATTAAATAAGAATTTCTTTTCTGAATTACGCAACACTGCCCGTTTAGTTCCTATTTATCCGGAAACTAAAGGACTTTCCTCCCGCGCCATTCGCTATTTAGTGCAATACACACTGAAACATCTTCGTTTTCCTGCTGACCCTCTTCCCCTTTCTCTAATTCAGAAATATCACCTGTTACCTTTAGCGATTGCCCTGCGTCAAATCCATTTTCCCGATAGTTTAGAATTAGCCCAGAAAGCCAAAAATAGATTTATCTGGTCCTCCCTCCTCCTCTCTCAATTATATCTTCTCAAAATCAGAACCAGATTATTATCCTTAAAATTTCCTCGTATTAAATTAGATATTCCTTTATTAAAATCGTGGGTTCAATCTCTTCCTTTTACCCTAACTCCTGACCAAAAACAGGCCCTCTGGGAAATAGCCCAAAATTTAGCCCGTCAGCCGATGAATAGATTATTAGAAGGAGATGTGGGTTCTGGCAAGACAATTGTAGCAATAGGAGCCGCCCTTCTCACTTATAAATCAAACTATCAAGTAGCAGTTATGGCTCCTACAGAAATCTTGGCTCAACAACATTTTCAAAAATTCAAGCAATACCTCCAATCTTTTTCAGTTCGTCTGGCTTTATTAACATCATCCGGCTGTAAATATTATGAAGAAGGGCTGGAGGGTAAAATTTCCAAAAAAGCATTTCGGAAGATTATCTCCTCCCCTCTGCCAATTGTAGTTATTGGAACTCACGCTTTAATCCAAAAAGATATTCTGTTTAATAAATTAGGATTAGTAATAGTAGATGAACAGCATCGTTTTGGAGTAGAACAAAGAAAAAAATTATTATTAAACAACAAACAAGAAATCCCTCATCTTCTTTCTCTTACTGCTACCCCTATTCCCAGAACTTTGGCTTTGGTCTTTTATGGGGATATGGATTTATCTGTTCTTCAAACAATGCCTCAGGGAAGAAAAAAAGTTATTACTAAAGTAGTATTACCCCGAGACAGAGAAAAGATATACCAGTTTATCAGGCAGGAAATACGCCAAGGACATCAAGCGTTTGTAATCTGCCCGCGAATAGAAACTCCTGAAGATAAATCTAACATTAAAGCTTCGGACCTTCTCACTTATGCCCAGAAATTAAATTATGAAGTAAAAGCAGTTAAAAAAGAATATCAAAAATTATCTCAAGAGATTTTTCCTGATTTAAGAATTGCTATGCTTCACGGGAAATTAAAACCAGCAGAAAAAGAAGAAATTATGAAAAAATTTAAGCAGGGAAAAATAGATATTTTAGTTTCTACCTCAGTGGTAGAAGTAGGAATAGATGTCCCTAATGCCACCATAATGATGATAGAAGGAGCAGAACATTTCGGATTGGCTCAATTGCATCAATTCAGAGGAAGAGTAGGGAGATCTTCTTTTCAATCCTATTGCTTCTTATTCACAGAAAACACTAACTCCAGCAGTATCCGGCGACTACGCTCTCTGGTTAAGTATAATGATGGCTTTCGTCTGGCAGAAATTGATTTATCCCTGCGAGGTCCGGGAGAATTTTTAGGGACTAAGCAGTCAGGAATTCCTGATTTAATAATGAAATCTTTATTAAATAAAGAAATGGTCCAACAGGTTCATCAAGAAGCCGAGGAATTGCTGCACCAATCACCTGATTTAAAAAAGTGGCCTACTCTCGCCACTGCTTTTCAGGAATTTATTCAATCCAGAGGATAAAATTATTCCTCTTTTATTCTTATTTCTGTTTCTTTTATTTTTCCCTTGCTCCAATATTTTATCTTTACTCTCTCATCTAAAGAGCATTCATCTAATAAATGAACTAAACTGACATTTTTGTCTATTTTTCTGCCGTCTATTTCTAAAATAATATCACCTTCCCGCAAGCCCGCTTGCTCTGCCGGACTTCCCGGCAAAACTCCTTTCTGGCCGGGAACTGTTTCGTAAATTATAAAAGCGCCGTAAGAAAAAGGAAGATGATGCTGGCGCTGTAATTTTTCGTCTATTAAATAATATCTTATACCCAAAGATGGACGATGCAACTTTCCGTATTTTACTGCATCTTGTAATATCTTTTTCGCTTGATTAATAGGAATAGCAAAACCCATATTTTCTACCCCTAAAATTACTGCTGTATTTATTCCTATAACTTCTCCTTTTAAATTAATCAAAGGACCTCCAGAATTGCCCGGATTAATAGCAGCATCTGTTTGAATTAAACCATAAAATTCCTGACTGGAATTCCCACCCTCTCCGGAAGTTTTTAATCTTCGTGACAAGCCAGAAATAATACCCCGGGAAACAGTATTTTCAAATTCTGATAAAGCATTGCCAATGGCTATCACTGTTTGTCCTAAAACCAAAGAAGAAGAATCTCCCAATTTTAAATAAGGAAATTTCTGGTTATCTTCTATTTTCAAAACAGCAATATCTGTTATTTTATCCCTTATCAGAATACGGCAGGGATATTTTTTATTCTGCCAGATAATAGTATAAGAACTATCTCCATCTTCCACTATATGCCGATTAGTTAAAATATATCCCTGTGGGGAAACTAAAAAACCGGAACAGCCGCTGACTTTTACCATTCCTTTCTCATCTATTAATCCAGCCTTATTTAAATAAGTATATAAAGGAATGCCCTGCACAACATCAGAACCCAACTCTTCTCTTACCTGCTGTAAGTGTTTCTCCACTAAAATTCCCACCATAGCAGGAAGAGCTTTACGAACTGCTTTTATTGTCTGATAGTATTCAGAAAACATATATGTATTTTACAATTATATTATAAACAGAGCAAGATTACTACTATAAAAATAAATAGAATAGATAACTACACCTTCTCTAATCGAGCATTAGAAAAATTGGGCTTAAAATCATTATCTCTTATCTACCGCAAATATACCTCTTCCAAAAGGGTTATTTTAGCCCAAACAAGGAAAAAGAAGCATAGAAATGAAATAATTAAGGGAAGGAGTCCTCTGAAAAAATCCGCTATTATAGTAGGTAAAATCTACTCTAATAGTATTTAACAACAGCTCAGAGAATGTAACAAAAAATTAGAGAGGATAGAAAAAATACT
>JAGGZF010000079.1 GCA_021162155.1 bacterium | reverse complement strand
ATATTACTATTATTCCAACCAGAAAAAATTAATGCCTGCCCATCTTCTTTCAGATTTCTTTTTATACATTCTAATAATTGTTGAATCTTTTCTCCATATTCGGAAACGCTCCACTCAACATAGCCATCCACTACATTATTAACATTCCTATGATAATTTGTAGGTTTCCCGCTAAACTTTATTCCAAACGGAGGGTCTGTAATTATTAAATCGGCATTAACATCAGACCAATCATTCATATCTCTAATAATATATTTATCTAATAACTCTTGAATTATCTTCTTATCTTTTGTTTTCTTATCCTTTGTCTGAACAGTTTCAGATTTAAACAAAGTGGTATTCTGAGAAAATAAATTTTTATCCATAAGCGGAGGGGGTGGGATTCGAACCCACGGTGCCCTTACGGACACAGTTGCTCTCCAAGCAACCGCACTAGACCACTATGCGACCCCTCCTATAACAGAGTTAGTAAATATTTTTACTAACTCTGTTTAACTCTTTGACAATTAAATCTTCCAATTTTCAGCAAATTTTCCGATAAGAGGCAGAGGTTTCTCTTCTCCTCTTAAAACATTGATTATGCCTATAATACCTAAAATCAACCAGAACATCCATATCAGCCCAGCAATAATTTTTCCTACTACCGGAATTGCTCCTATAATCACTCCTATAATAGATGTGATAATGCCTGCCAGCAAAAGAGTCAGACCTTGTTTTACATGAAATTTTACAAATTCATCATCTTTAGCCATCATCCAAGGAATAATTAGAAGAATACCAAAATAGCATAAAATGGCTAAAGGGTTAATCTTTCCTTCTGTTTTCTTCTCTGTGCTAGTTGCCTCTTCTTCGGGACTATCAGAGGAAACCTCTTTTTCTTCTTTAACTTCTTCTTTTATTTCTTCTGCCATATTTGATTTATTTAAATTTTAAAGATTAGTATTCGACCTTTATTCTCTCTATAGATATTAACATAAAAAATTAAGTTAGCCAATACTCATTTGCCTCAACGCTTTAATCCTCTCTTCTACAGGAGGATGGGTCATAAATAATCGTGTTAGCCAAGATTTCCGCTCTTTTCCTCTAAAGGGATTTACTATAAACAAATGAGCAGTAGCAGTATTGGCATTTTTCATTGAATAAGGATATTGTGATATTTTCTCTAATGCCCTGGCTAATCCTTTAGGATAACGAGTAAGTAAAGCCCCTGTGGCATCTGCCAAAAACTCTCTCTTTCGAGAAATTGCTAATTTTAATAGAGTGGCAGTTAAAGGGGCAAGGATAATCATAATTAATCCTAGTAAAAGCAAAATTTGTCCTCCTTCACCCCTCCTGTTGTCTCTCCACCTTACGCCACTAATGAACCAGCGTGACAATAATCCTACTATGCCCACTAATATTACCACAATAGACATCAATAAAATATCCCTGTTACCTATATGAGAAAGTTCATGCGCTATTACTCCTTCTAACTCACTCTTTTCTAATAATCGCAGCAAGCCGGTAGTAACACAGATAGCACTATGTTGGGGGTCTCTTCCGGTGGCGAAAGCATTAGGAGAAGTATCTTCTATAACATAAATTTTAGGTGTAGGCAATCCGGCAGTTATAGAAAGATTCTCTACTATTCTAAATAATTCCGGAAAATTATCTTTAGTAGCCGGTTTTGCTCCAGACAGCGAAAGAATCACTTTATCAGAGTTCCAATAACTATACAGAGCAGAAAAAACAGATAATATTACGGCTGCTATCAGGATAGTGTTATCAGCAAAAACATAACTAAGAAACCACCCTAACGTTATAACCAATATCAGAAAAATAAATAAAAAGAGGTAGGTTTTTCTAATATTAACTTCCTGAAGAGTATAAAGGGTCATATTAAATTTTCCTTCCCAACTCTGTCTAAATTCACTTAACTGCCAAAACTAACTTTAGGTGTCTTTCTCTCTTCCTCTGTGGTAATCTCAAAGAGTGGTTCAGGAGTAAAATGAAATACAGCAGCAATAATATTTTTAGGAAAAACTTTTAGGGCTATATTATAATCTCTGACATTAGCATTATAAAATCTTCTGGCTGCTTGGATTTTATCTTCAGTATCTATCAGTTCTTTCTGTAATTCTAAGAAATTTTGATTAGCTTTAAGTTGAGGGTAATTTTCTGCTACAGCAAAAAGGGTTTTTAGGGTCTGAGAAAGATAATTCTCGGCTGCTATTTTCTCTTTACCCCCTGAAGCAGACATTGCTTTTGTTCTGGCTTCTATTACTTTAGTAAGCGTCTCCTTCTCATGAGCAGCATATCCTTTTACGGTCTCTACTAAATTAGGAATTAAGTTATACCTCCTTTTTAATTGCACCTCAATGTCAGCCCAGGCCTCCTTTACCCGCATCTTTTTCTTCACAAAAGAATTATATACAGCTATCAGCCACAGAACTACAACTCCTAATATAATACCTAAATAAATCATATTAGTATTTTATTTTTATTTATTTTAATTTTCGGCCTAAATTACAATAGTGGCGCTATTAAAATAGCCACTATGGAAATTAACTTAATTAAAATATTAAGAGAAGGACCGGCTGTATCTTTAAAAGGATCGCCAACTGTGTCACCTATCACTGCCGCTTTGTGAGTAGCAGAACCCTTACCTCCTAATTTACCGCTTTCAATATATTTTTTGGCATTATCCCATGCTCCCCCGCTATTAGCCATCATCACTGCCAACAAAAATCCTGTAGTAATAGAACCAACTAATAATCCACCTAATGCTTCCTTTCCAAAAATAAACCCTATTATAATAGGAGTAATTATAGCTAAAACTGCCGGGAGTATCATTTCTCTTAATGCTCCGGAAGTAACTATCTCCACACATTTTCCATACTCTGCTTTTGCTTTTCCTTCTCGCAACCCTTTAATCTCTGTAAACTGTCGTCTAACCTCTTCAATTATTTTAGTAGCAGCCCTCCCTACTGCCTCCATAACTAAAGAACTGAAAAGGAAGGGCAGCAATCCTCCTATAAAAATACCGGTAAATACATAGGGATTAGTAAGGTCTAAAATTTTAATATGCGCCATACACAAATAACCCATTAATAAAGCTAAACTGGTTAAAGCGGCTGAACCTATAGCAAAACCTTTTCCTACAGCGGCCGTGGTATTGCCCACTGCATCTAATTTCTCAGCTCTTTCTCTGATTTCCGGACCCAAATGAGCCATCTCAGCAATTCCTGCTGCATTATCTGCTACAGGACCATAACAATCTACTGCTAAAGTAAGCGCTAAAATAGACAACATTCCCACCCCAGAAACTGCTATGCCGTAAATACCCAATAATTTATAAGCCAGCAGAATAGCAATAGATATCATTATAATAGGACCACTAGTACTCTTCATACCTGTAGCCAATCCAGCAATGATATTAGTAGCACCCCCTGTCTGCGATTCTTCTGCTATTCGTCTGGTGGGAATATAGTCGCTAGAAGTATAATATTGACTCCAATAGCCTATACCCAAACCGGCAAATAATCCTATAAGATAAACACTGCTTACCTTAAATCCTGAATGAACAACAAAATAATCCAGAGCAAACACTAATCCGATAGAAACTGCGGCCGTTATAATAGTACCTAAATTAAAAACCTTTTGAGCGTCATCGCGAGATAAAACATTTATTAAAATAATTCCTATTAAACTTGAAAGCAAACCTATGCCCGCTATTAATAGTGGAGTCATCACATAATTTATTAATCCAGTAGATACTAAAGATGCGCCTAAAACCATAGCGACTATAATAGAATCTACATAACTCTCAAATAAATCAGCCCCCATACCCGCTACATCTCCCACATTATCTCCTACATTGTCTGCTATTACCGCTGGATTACGGGGGTCATCTTCAGGAATACCTGCTTCTACTTTTCCTACTATATCAGCACCTACATCAGCTGCTTTGGTATAAATACCTCCGCCTACCCGAGCAAATAAAGCAACGCTAGAAGCACCAAAGCCAAAGCCATAAATGAGTTGGGGGTCACGAAAAAGTAAATACAGAACAACTATACCCAATAATCCTAAACCAGAAACAACAATACCCATTACGCTTCCAGAATTGAACGCTATGTTTAATCCCGGCTTAACACCATCTTTTAGTGCTTCTGCAACTCTTCCATTGCTCAAAGTGGCTATTTTCATTCCTATGTTGCCGCTCAGAGCAGAAAAAAGTGCTCCGGTCAGAAAAGCTAACCCCATCCGATAATCCTTCACAAACAACAAACAACCAGCTATAATCACAAAGAGAATTACTGCTTTATATTCTTTATTTAAAAATGCCCTCGCCCCTTCTCTAATTGCAGATGAAATATGTTTGACGTCAGGATTTTTAATTTTTCTTTTTTTTATTTGATTTACTAGAATTAGAGCAAAAGCAAAACTTACAGCTATAATGAGAAGAATTGAATAAAGTATCCCTATATTAAAATCAAACATAAAGATATTCTGTGTTTAAAATTAATGTTTTTGTCGACCTAATATTTTTTTACCTTATTAAAAATAACAAGTCAAGAATAATCAATCAAGAGCCAGGGGTGGGACTCGAACCCACGCTCTCCGGTTTACGAAACCGATGCTTTGCCTCTAAGCTACCCTGGCTCTAACGAATTTATTATACCATACTCTTTGTCATTTGTAAGGAGTTTTCTCTTATGATAAGATGAACTGAAAATTTATGAGAAAATCTATATCTCCCCAAATAGTAGTAGGGCTTTCCGGAGGAATAGATTCAGCCGTTGCTTTATTATTACTAAAAAAGCAGGGATGGTCTCCTGTTGGTCTTAGTTTCCGCCTGCCTGTGTGGAGTTCTTGTAATAGTCTTACCGAAAATCCTTACTGCACTGAAGAATCTCTCCGACTAGCTCAACAAATATGTCAGCAATTAAAAGTACCTTACTTTATTCAGGATGCCAGACAAAAATTTTCTCAAATAGTAGTTGCCTACTTTCTTCAGGAAATAAAACATCATCGCACCCCTAACCCTTGTATGATATGTAATCGTTATTTCAAGATTAAGGAATTACTTCATTGGGCCAAACAGCACCAAATCAACTATGTAGCAACCGGTCATTATGCCCGGATAAAATATAATCCTAAAACTGCTCAATACGAACTCTTTCGTGCCCGAGACAAATCAAAAGACCAAACTTATAATTTGGCACTTTTAACTCAAAGACAATTACGACATTTAATCTTTCCTCTGGGAAATCTCTACAAAAAAGATGTATATAAGCTGGCCCAACAACAAGGATGGAAAAAGTTAATTCTCAAAAGGCAGAGTCAGGACTTCTGCTTTGTTTCAGGGAAATCTTTGCCTAATTTCCTCTCCCAAAATATACCTTCTACTCCGGGTCCTATAATAAATAGCGAAGGCAAAATTATAGGAAAACATCAGGGATTGCTTCTATATACCATAGGACAGCGAAAAGGACTAAATCTACCCCAAGGGCCTTTTTATGTCCGGGGATTTTTACCCTCGCAAAATACCTTAATAGTAACCAAGAATATCAAAGATTTGTATCACCAAAAAATAGTAGTATATCCTTACCACCTTATTTCTGGAGATATATTAAAAAAAAGTATGAAAGTTAGAATTAAAATAAGGGCACAACAAAAATTGACACAAGGAGTAATTAAACCAATAGGAAGAACTAAAATAGAGGTACAATTTTCTAAACCAGTATTATCTCCTACTCCCGGACAGTTTGCTGTCTTTTATCAAAAAGATAAATGTTTAGGAGGAGGAGTTATCAAATTGATTCTCTGAACTCTTTTCTCCGTCCTTCTTCTCTAACAATTCTTCTTTTTCTTCGGTACCTTTCTTTTCTTTTACAGAAGGTCTGTTTTCTCTGCTAAAAACAAATATATACAAAATCTCCAGTAATCCCAAGGTGTTAATTATTAATAGAACTATAAACCACCATTTTTGCCCTTGGCGGGCTGATTTCCATAAAGCCAATCCTTTCCATAATAATGACCAAGCGATTAAAATATACAGAAAAACTGGGTTAGAAGAAAGCCACTGATAAAAATAAAGAGATGGAGTCATAAATTTTATATTAGTTTTATTTTTTACTTATTCTACTTTTTACTTATTTTAGTTATTTTATGTTTAGTTATAAATAGCAAGATAAGAGGATATAATTGCTGCTGTTTCTGCTCTAAAGGTTAACTTACCCAAACTACAGATAATAAATTTATTTTTTCGTGCTAATTCCTTTTCTTCAGCAGACCATCCACCCTCCGGGCCTATAAAGACCCCTATTTTTTTCTTTCCTTTAACAAGAGAGCTACTAAACAACTCACCTTCTCTATCAAAGAAGTAATTTGCTTCGTTAGTCGCAGCATATCGTAACGCTTCAGAGAAAGAAAGAGGGTTATCCAACAAGGGCACTGTTCCTCTACCGGACTGCTCTGCTGCTTCTTTAATAATTCTTTCCAATCTTTCTCTTTTTAGGGCTTGCTTTATAGTTCTCTTGGTTAATAAAGGTACTATTTCTTTCACTCCTATTTCTGTAGTTTTTTGAACTACAAGTTCAAAATTTCCTTTCTTTAATAAAGCACAATAGAGAATAACATACTTTTGTGGTTCTACCAAATTTTTTCTCCGTTCTTTTATCTCTAATTCTATAAAGCCCCTCCGCAATGTTCTAACTATAGCCAATGCCTCTTCTTTATTATTAAATAATAAAATTTCCTGCTCTTCTTTTATTCTTAACACATTGCGCAGCTGATGAATAAATTTTTTATCTCTAATAGTAATAAATGGAGCAGAAAAATCATAAGGAAAAAAGAATCTATTTAATCTCATAATATTATTTTTTCAATAAAAATCTCCATTTTCGTTTAGACCAATAAGGGCCAGCGTAATCTATGCCTATTCTGGCAGTAGCCAAAATCTGCGAAGGATTTATACGTTCTCCTCTATCCTCCACCCAAATTCTTTTACTTACAACAAGATCTTCTCCATAAAAAGATTTATCCAACCCCAAATAACGGCATAGTTTTCCCGGACCATTAGCCACATTCTCTTTTTCTCCCTTAACCTGAAGGGCCCTTATAAGAACACACTCAGGATAACCTGCTTTATAAGTAGAGATATTTAACTGCCAATACATTCCATAAACTAAATAGATATAGATATGACCACCCGGTAAATATTCTGCTATATTTCTAGGAGTTATTTTTCCTTGATAGGCATGAGAGGCCTTATCTTGAGGACCTATATATGCTTCTACCTCTACTATTTTCCCCTCCTTAACTACTCCTGCCTTTTTTCTGACTAAATATTTACCCAAAAGAGACCGAGCCACCTCTAAGGTAGGACGAGAAAAAAATTTTCTAGTCAACCTTTTTCTCATAGTTTAAGAAAAGATAATAATTGTTTAGCATTAGTTATAGCATATCCTTTATAATCATTATTAAAATAAATATAACAATCCAGCCCTTTACTGCTCCAGTTTTTAATTTTCCGTGCTAATTGTTTCAATTGCGATGCCGTATATTCAGAACCAAACAATATAGTAGGACCATGCATTCTTACATATACAAAATCAGCAGTAACAGTTTCTTGTTTAGGATATCGAGAAGAATCAGCTATTACTAAAGCAACTTTATATTTATGCAACAAGTCGTATACCAGAGAAGAAAACCAAGAAGGATGACGAAATTCGCAAGCCAATAATAAATTTTTAACAGGCAATTGCTTAATGTATTCTTTACTGAGAGAAAGAAAATCCTCTAAGTAAGAAATATTTTCCGGGGTAGCTGGAAAAGAAGCAGGAAATTGTATTAACAAAGGCCCTAATTTTTCCTGCAACAAAGAGGCCCTGGATAAAAAAGTAAACCAGATATCATTTATATTCCTTAATCGTTTCAGATGAGTTATGGTTCTATTCACTTTCACAGCAAAAACAAAATCAGCTGATACTCGATTATACCAATTAAGAAAAGTTTTTTCTCGAGGCAAGTGATAAAAAGAAGAGTTAATTTCTACTGTCTTCCAATATTGAGAATAGAAAGATAATTTATCCTTACATTTTTCAGGATAAAATATCCCTTCCCAATCGTAATAAATCCAGCCAGAGGTTCCTACCAAAATTTTTCCTCCGGCTTTCTTCCTCTTTTTATTTCTCTTTTTATTATCCCTTACTTCTTCAATGATTTTATGGGTTGGAGAAATTGTTCTTTAGTAATAAAAGGATTAACCCGCAATGCCTTTTCTATGATTGCTTTTTTCTCTGCTTCTGTT
>JAGGZF010000017.1 GCA_021162155.1 bacterium | reverse complement strand
CCAGCAGAGAAGGGAGCTATAAGGTAGGGTTGAGACAATGTGCTTTCCGGGGTATTTTGGGAAAGCGGTTCTTTTGCTTCCTCTATTATGGTAGTAGGGAAGCCCTCTACTAAAGTGCCTTGCCCAAACCCGATAAATCCTACCCCTAAAAGAGTTATAAACACTATTATCTGGGCAGTTTTCAAGACAGAGTAGAGCCATAAAGGGGGTTTATCGTCAGTATTATTCATATTTTTATTAGAGGATTATTCTCCAAATTAAAAACTCCCTTAATTGGGAGTTACTTCAGTATTTTACCAAATTTTAATTCTTTGTCAAGTCAAATACCAATAATCATCATTAGGCCCAGAATTGCCAGAATAATTCCTGCTGCCAAATGAAGTTGGCGAATATTTTTTTCTTTCCACTGTTGGATATCTTTTATGTCATGAGTTCCCCAATAAACTGCTCCTACAATTGCCAGCATAGGAGTGATAAATACCATATTATATACCAATAAACGCAGAAAAATATCCCAGCGTTGAGTAAAATTAGATAATAAACCGCCCGCAATAACATAAGGACCTATAGTGCAAGGTAAGAGAAATACTGTGACAAAACAACCTATAATAAATGCAGAGAGAGGAGATGTTGCTTTACTGATTAATTTTTTAACTTTTGGCCTTAAACTTAAAGGCATTTCAGTAGCAATCCCTCCGGGGCGATAAAATAGAAAATCCTTTATTTCTAATATACCCAACAACAAAGCGGCAGCCCCTAATATCTTATAGAGCCAGTATTTTAGATAAGCAATTGATTGGGCAAACTGGAATAAGCGAATTATTAAAATGCCGTAGAAGAAGTACAAAATGAAGACAGCGGCGATGAAGGAAAGGCCAGAAAGGATGATTGCTTTTTTTCCACGAGGATTATACAGAATTACAGAAGATAGCATTAAAGCTAATACTGCTAAAGCACAAGGATTGATAGCATCCACGCTGGCTAAAGAAATTGTTTTAGCCCAACTTAAACCAGAATTAGAGGTTGCTTGTGTGAGAGAGGGGTTTTTCTGGGAGGAAAGAGGGGTAGGAGGGGAAGAAGTGGGAGTAGAATTATCGGCAGTAGTAGAAATTGTTTGACGCCAAGCTACTATCCAGCTTCCTATTTGTACACCCTGAGGAAAAACTATACTTTTACCAGATAGCGCTACTGAGATGTTAGAGAGAAGAGGGTATTTTTTTTCTGAAATGACAGATGATAAATCAGGGGTGAGCAGTAATTCCTTTGCCTCTTCTCCCTGACTTTTATTCTCTGTGGTAGCAATTAGAATTCTATCTTGATACCAAATTTTGGGTTTTCCGGGCAGGTTATCTATATCCACTTTAGGAAAAGTGGTACCTCCTGAAAGAAGAAGGCAGGCATTATTATAATTTTCTTGAGAAACCTTTTCTATTTGCTGAAGGATAGGTGTGTCTCCAATGATGTATTTATGAGGAGATAATATAAGGAGAGGCACACCTAATCCGCTCTTGTATTTTTCGTTATATTGTAACAATAAAGGAGCGTTGCTTTGTTCCTGATAAATTTCGTACTCAATGATTATTAAGTTGGAATGAGCAGATAGATTTTTTTGTAAAACAACCGGATCTGTTTTGGCGCAGTGAGGACAACCTACTCCGGTAAAGTATACAAAGCAGTTAAGAGAAGGAGTGTCGTTGGTTTGTCCCCAAGAGATTAAGGGTAAGATGAGGAGAGAGAAAAAGAGGAAGGAAATTAGAGAGAATTTGATAAAAGGGCGATGAATTAAAAAATTGCCGAACATATCTTTTAACAGAGAGATTTATTTATTTATTAACTATCCTTGCTGAAATTTATTATATAGAAGGAAAATAAAAAATCAAGTAAGTATTCTTGTTGCTATTTGCTTTTTTCTAAATTTTTAGATATCCTTGAGATAGCGGGTTGAATTTAAGGAGGGTTGGCTGAGTGGTGAAAGCAACGGTTTGCTAAACCGTGACCGCCTAACCGCGGTCCGTGGGTTCGAATCCCACACCCTCCGCTGATTTGTTCAAAAGGCATCATTAATATTTAAATCAAGTAGTACTTGAATTATGAAGTTCTTGTGATATAATGAATCGCCTTCTTAAAGTTCTGTACTTTAAGAAGAGTACCTTGAAAAGGAGGTGAAAAAATGAAAGTATGCTCTCCTTCTAAAAGAAAAAAGAGAAGAGTAGATGGCTCTTTCTCTGAAAAGCCGGGTAAAGAGATTCTTCTAAAGTTTAAAAAGAAAACTGAAACACTACCCCCACCCTGTTTTGGCTACAGAGATGTCTTTGATAAAAATGATCCATTTTGTCAGGTTTGTAGTAGAGGTAAAACAATAGAAGAAATCCGGGACCAGATAAATTCTTATGCTCAATTTCTTCAGGAAAACCCTGATATTCTTCAGAAATTCAGAATTTTTCAGAGGCTTCCCCCTGAAGAAGTAGCAAAGATAATGTTATCCTGCCCCTATCTTACAGAGAAGAAACAAAAGGAAAGAGATGAAGAGATTAGGATAATAAAAGAAGATATTAAAAGACGATATCCCAATGATTCTCCAGCAGAAAGACAGGTGAGAATAACTAATACCATAGAAGGCTTGTTGGGTAATAAAAAAGAAATTATTAACAAGAGAGAGGAATTTATAGAAAGTTTAAGAGAAGGAGGGAAAGATGAAAAGTAAAAAGTAAGCCCCCGGGAGAAAAGATAAAATTAGGGGGCTTTTATTTTAAGTTGCTTTTTGTCAAATTGTATGCTACACTTAATTGTAATAGCAGAAAGATATGCTTACTCCTAAAGAAAAATCAAAGTTAATAAAGGAAGTTGCGCTACATAAAGAAGATACTGGTTCTCCTGAAGTACAAAT
>JAGGZF010000022.1 GCA_021162155.1 bacterium | reverse complement strand
TTTAAAGATATTTCTGCCGAGCAAATTTATGTTCTTCAAAAGTCCGAGAAAAAATTGTTTTGCCTGTTTTTCTGTCCGTCAAATAATACCAGTAGTCATTAGATAGAGGATGAAAGGCAGCTTCTAAAGATTCTAATCCGGGATTACAAATAGGAGTGGGGGGTAACCCTTTATAAAGATAAGTATTATAAGGGGAATCTATAGAAAAACTGGAAGGAGTTAATTTACAATTGGTGAAACTTCGTTGTTGCGCATAGCAAATTGAAGCATCTACTTGAAGAGGAATATTCTCCCGTAGTCTTCTCCATAAAATGTCCGCCACCATTCTTTTGTCTTTCTCACTCTGGACTTCTTTCTCTAATATAGAAGCCATTATCAATCTCTGATAGAAACTAATTTTAGAATTACCCCAAGAAGCAGGAGATAGCTGATGAACTTTGTGGGAGAAATTATTCAGAAACATTTCCACTATCTCTTTTTCAGATAATCCAGAGGATAAATGATAAGAATCAGGAAAAAAGAATCCTTCTAAATTATTTTCTGGAGGAACATCATTAAACAAATCAGGATAAACAGCAGAAAAATCCTTCACTTTAAAACGATAAAAATCCATTGAAGAGAGAATATTCTTTTCCTGAAGTTTCTTTTCTATATCTTTTATAGTTGTTCCTTCTACTACCAAAAGAACACCATCAGAAGAAATCTGGTTAGAAGTAATAATCTGCGCTATTTTTGTTATAGAAGAATGCGGCGGAAATCGATAATATCCTGCTCTAATATCTTTAGTAAGACCAGATGCCCTAAAATAAAATTGAAAGAGAGCAGAGGAAGAAACCAATCCATTTTTTTCCAAATGAGAGGCTATCTCTCTTAATGTTTCCCCTTTCTTTATAGAAAAATCTGAAAAATCACTATAATTGGACGGCGCATTAACTACACCAAAATACAATACCACCAATGCAATACAAAGAATAAAAACAAAATGAGAAAAAAGATTTTTTATCTTCATAATTATTTTTTTCACAATCATCACACTCTATATTTAATCATACTATAAAGAATACCTAATCCCCAAAAATCGGCTAATAAATGAGAGCCGCCTAAAGACATAAAAGGTAAAGCGATGCCTACTATAGGAAAAATACCCAAGTTCATCCCTATATTAATTGCTGTCTCTGTTACTAACTTAACTCCCAAGCCAAAAGCGAATAATTTAGCAAAGTTATTAGATAATATAGAACTCCAAGAAAAAATACGGGAAAATAGTATCATATAAGATATAAGCAATAATAAGGAACCCGCTAATCCCAGTTCTTCTGCGGTAGCTGCAAAAATAAAATCTGTTTTAGACAGAGGGAGAAAACGAAGATGTGTTTGTGTCCCCCAGCCTAATCCTTTTCCCCAGAATCCTCCAGAGCCTATAGCGATTAATGCTTGTTCTCTGTTATACCCTGCCCCCAAAGGGTCTGTTTCTGGCTTCAGAAAACTTATAATTCTATTTCTCTGATACGGCTGGAGTAGAAAAAGCCAAGCCAAACAGATTATTAACCCTCCGCTAATCAATAAAAATAAAATCTGCTTAGCACGAATTCCGCTCACTAAAATCATAGCAAACCATATTAATACCAATATTGTAGCCCCACCTAAATCCGGTTGGGCTACTAATAAAGAAACGGGTAAGAAAGTGTATAAAAATGTCGCAAATAAATGAAAAAATTGCCAAATTTCTAAATGGCGGGAAGCCAAATATTTGGCTAATAACAAAATAAGAACTATCTTCATTATCTCCAAAGGTTGAAAAGAAAAAGGGCCTATACGAAACCAAGCAGTAGCGCCTCTGGTTTTTTGCCCCACTAAAAGAACTGCTAGTAAAAGGAATAAGGAAATAAAATACAAAACAAGAATAGTGCGATTGTTATAAATCCTCCAATCTATATTGCTAAAAAATAAAAAAACTATTCCACTGATTACCAATAAAATAAGTTGCTTATAGAAAGAAACAAAAGGAGGATTGTCTTGACTTGAAAGACTCCCTATAATACACAAACTAATTCCTAAAATAATTATCAGAGAAAAAGATATAGAATAATCTACAGAAAAAAAGTTAAGCCCCATAAAATAATTTTACTTTTCCTCTATATACACATTATCCTCAGACAAAACATTTATATCTCCTAACTTCTCACAAACCCTCACTCCGCGAGGCATTTTTTGTTTCCACTGAATAACAAACCCCGACGGCTTATCATATCTAATGTTTTCTAAAGGAGAAATTCCCACGGCTACCGGGTTCCCCGCTTTATCGCATAACACTATAATAACTTTACCCTCTTTCCAGTGGAACGGAGTAGTGTTGTAAAGTTCTCCTTTTACTTTCAAAGATGCCTCGTATGGCTCAAAGTACTCATCAGGCAAACGGGGTTTTGTCTCTTCGGGATGAGAGAATAACTCATTAAGTTTTTGTCTAGTAAGAGGGCCTACTTCACCTGTAGCAGGAATTCCGTATTTCTTTTGAAACTCCTTCACCGCTCTTTCTGTAGCAGGACCAAAATATCCACTAATAGATCCTTTGGGCTTTACAGTAGCATCTAAAGCCAAGGCTCTTTGTAAATTTATGACTTCTATTCCCTCCATACCCCTCCTGAGGGTTTTAGTGAAAGTATAGGAAAATGGCTCACTTTCTTTAGGGCCAAATAACTCATTCAACTGCGCTCTAGTTTGAGGACCTACTTCTCCAGTAGTTCTTATGCCGTATTTTCGCTGGAATTTCTTCACTGCTCTCTCGGTAGCAGAATCAAAATAGCCACTAATTTTTCCTTCTGGATAAATATCAGGATATTGAGCAAGCACTTTCTGAAGATTATAGACCTCCGGATCTCTCATTCCTAACTTCAGTGTTTTTACAAAGAGATAAACATTATACTCTGTACCCGGGGGACTTAAAGGAGTTAAAACTTTAATATTGGTAACAATGAAAGGGTCTCCTAAATCCAATTTTACTCCTTCTACTACTTTTGCCCACTGAATACTATCTTTTAGAATTTCTATCTTTATGCGAGGATTTTTGATATTAGTGGATACCAAGGGCAGAACAAAAAGTTTGGATTGACGCGGTAATATAAAACCACTACGAATAAACTCTTCCTTTTGCTGATTATCTCCTTCTAGAATCACTTTGTAAGAAAAAGATTTAGCTCCCCATTCTTGATCTTTATTAACTAAACGGAAGATTATATCTATTTTACCGCCCGGTTCAGGTAGATAATAAGGAGAACCCATTAAAGAGAAGGAGGGATTTTCTTTTAATCTACAAGGAATACAGGGACCTCCACAATCGATTCCTTCCTCCCCTTGGTTTCTCTTGTTATCAAAACAAGTAGGAGGAGGTTGTAAAGAGTGACGAATTCCTAAACCTATAACAATAAAAAAGAGAACTGTAACAGAAATAACTATTGCCTGTTTAGTTAATCTTTTATCCATCGGAATGAATTATAACATAAATAACATAAATAAAAAAGGCCCGCAAAACCTACTTTCCCCCTTACGGAGTATCATCGGCGTTGAGAGCTTTCACTTCCGAGTTCGGAATGGGATCGGGTGGGACACTCTCAACTAAATCACGGGCCAGAACTCTATTCTTAAATTGTTTTTCTTCTCGCTAAAGATGGAAAGTGGTTTCGGTCATTAGGACCTCTCGGCTTTACCCGTTACCGGGCCTCCACCTAAGGCCTATCCTTGCCTAAACTTGAAAAACAAATCTAGGCAAGCCGCTTACGCGGACCTGGTCATCTTCCAGGGACCTCACCTCTCTACAAAAGTAGAGAGCACGATACCTAATCTTGGGGTGGGCTTCGCACTTAGATGCTTTCAGCGCTTATCCCTTCCGAACATAGCTACCCGGCGGTGCCGCTGGTGCGACAACCGGTACACCAGAGGTTCGTCCAGCCAAGTCCTCTCGTCAAGTTCCCCCTTTATTTCTAAAGGGCTTAGACTATATCTTCACCCATTTAGATTTTAAAATCTAAATGGGGTCGGCGTATGATAGGACACTAAAAGTTTCCTATCTCATCCACTGTAATTAGTGGAATCAGTCGTTACGGGGATTAATAAAAGCTAACCAGCTAATATTTTCTTTAATTTTTTAGTTCTGTCCAAACTTTTCCAACCAGACTTGTAGGTCAACTCTCTTGATTTGTATATCAAGTCGGCAATTTTTAATCTTTGCTTCTTGGTCAACTGTCCGATTCTTCTATTATGTATCAGTTTAAGTATACTCAGAATAATTTTCGCTTGTTTCCTCTTAAACTTCAGATAAGGAAATAGTTCTCTTAAGATATTTTCTACTTGTGCGTAGCCATTTATCCTGAGTTCTGTCATTCCGTCGTTTCGATGAGAGATATATCCGATACCTAATTGCTGTCTTATCCAAAATAACGGCTGCTCATGTTTGCTATCCTGATAAAAACAGATAGTAAACATCAAGCGCCACCCTCTGGCATTAAATTTAGTTCTCTTGACCTGAACCATTATACTTCCGTCACCATCAAGAAAACCAGCAATATAAGCTAAATCTGTATTTTTAGCTTTTATTAATCTTCCCACGGTATTGCCTGTTAATTCTACGGTCCTCAAGTAATTTTAGCATAAATTTGGTGACCCGTAAAATTAACTCAGGTTCCACCGTTATAAGCCGAATTGTCATTACAGATTACTCTGTAAAGTAGCAATTTCTTACTATGGCCAGCTCCCCTCAAGTATCGCACGCCCGCAGCAGATAGAGACCGACCTGTCTCACGACGGTCTGAACCCAGCTCGCGTATCCTTTTAATTGGCGAACAGCCAAACCCTTGGCACCTTCTCCAGCGCCAGGATAGGATGAGCCGACATCGAGGTGCCGAGCGGAGCCGTCGATGTGAACTTTCGGGCTCCACCAGCCTGTTATCCCTAGGGTAACTTTTATCCGGTGTCTCCGGCCTTCCTACAAAGAGCCGTCGGGTCACTAAGCTCGGCTTTCGCCTTAGCTCGGGATGTCTCCCTCGCTATCAAGCTGGCTTTTGCCTTTATACTACCTCCACCATTTCCATTGGTGGATAGCCAACCTTAATAGACTCCTCCGTTACCTTTTAGGAGGATCGCGCCCCACGAAAACTACCCGCCAAGCACTGTCCCTCAGCGTTTTTGCCGCTGGGGTTAGGATTTAAGTTTGTGAAGATGGGTGTTTCATTGGCGACTCCATTCCGCCCGAAAGCGGAACTTCACAGTCTCCCCACTACGCTACGCATCACAAACATAAACCCAATGCCAAGCTGTAGTAAAGCTCCTAGGGTCTTTTCGTCTTGCTGCGGGTACCCAGCGTCTTCGCTGGACACGCATTTTCACCGGGCTCCTCGTTGAGACAGTTCCCCAGTCGTTATACCTTTCGTGCACGTCGGAACTTACCCGACAAGGAATTACGCTCAATTGTGTTACTAACTTCTAGAAAAAACTAGAAGCCGGATAAACATTTCTGTTTATCTCTGCATATCGCTATGCAGTTCGGACCATATCTTCTTCGGCATAATGCCGAAGTCCGACGTATGGTCTCTGAGGATTCTCAAAATCGCTTTTTTCTGTGATTCATTCTGCTAATAAGGTTCAGGATTTTCTTTCTTCCTTTCATAGTCAAATGATCC
>JAGGZF010000027.1 GCA_021162155.1 bacterium | reverse complement strand
GCATTGGCTTTTCCTCTCCCTCCCAACCGAACTTTAGTGCAGTTTATTCCTTCTTTTTATACTATAGACGGCAGCAATAAAGTAAAAGACCCAGTGGGGATAAAGGGGCTTCGCTTGGAAAGCGAGGCTCTTTTATTAGATGTTTTTAGTCCCGTTATAAGAGCGTTGAACCAAGTAGGAAATATGGTGAGATTAGATTTCTCTCCCAAAATAGTGCTTCCTTATGCCGGGGCAGAGATTGCCTTATCAGATAAAGATAAGGATTTGGGTGCTATAGCTCTGGATTTGGGGGCAGGTGTAACCAGTTATTCTGTTTATGAAGACGGGCGATTGCTGGATATGAAAGTTTTTCCTGTAGGGGGAAACAGTATTACCAATGATATTACTATAGGATTGAAGATTCCAGTAGAGGTGGCTGAAGAAATTAAAATTACAGAAGGTATGGCTTGGGCCAAGAAAGTGCCAAAAGGAGAATGTTTTGACTTAAGTGATTATTGGGAAGAGGCAGAGAAAGATACCCAAATTAAAAAGAAATTTTTAGCGGAAATAATAGAGGCAAGAGTACTAGAAATATTTGATTTGGTTATTCAACGCTTAAAGCAGATAGAACGTTTTTCTAAATTACCCGGGGGAGTAGTACTTTATGGCGGAGGGGCTAAATTACCCCTAATAAAAGAGTTAGCGAGAGAGAAGTTTAAACTACCAGTGAGGATAGCGAAAATAGATAATGAATGGTATCGAGAGAATCCGGATCCTGCTTTTATTCCTGTTTTGGGATTACTTCAGAAATCATTGGAGGGCGAAGAGGTTCTTGGGTTGAATAATTCCTTTGGTGGTTCAATCACTAAATTTTTTAGAAAGTTATTTTCTTGGTAAAATTGAAGATATAATTATATGAAAAAGAAAACTACAAAAAAACAGAAGAAAAGAAAGAAACTAGTTAGGAAGACAAAGACGGTCATCCGGAAAAAGAGAAAAAAGCGAAGTAATGAGCAAAGAAGGAAGAAAAAGAAAAAAATAACAACCTCCAGAACCAAAAGAAATAGTGTCAAAAGAAAAAGTAAAAAAAAGAGAAAAGGTCACAAGAATAAAAAGAATAAAAACAAGAAAGCTACAACATCTTCCCGACATTTGCCGATTAGGGATTTAAAGTGGTTTCAGAAGAACATAGCTATAAAAATTATAGGAATAGGGGGTGCTGGTTGTAATATAATAAGCAGAATGAAAGAGAAAGGTATTGCTGGAGTAGAATTTATAGCAATTAATACAGATATTCAGGATTTGAATCATAGTAAGGCAGATAAAAAAATTCAGATAGGAAAAGTGGCCTGTCGGGGATTAGGAGCAGGGACAGATCCTGATAAAGGGCGCGAGGCGGCTCAGGAAAATATAGAGGACATTAATCAAGTAGTGCAAGGCGCAGATTTAATTTTTATTACCTGTGGATTAGGGGGAGGAACAGGTTCTGGTGCTAGTCCCATAGTAGCAAATTTGGCTAAACAAACTGGAGCATTAGTAGTTGCCTTTGTAACAAAACCTTTTACTTTTGAGGGAGAAAAGAGACAGGAGGTAGCAGAGACGGCTTGGCAAAATTTATTTAACGAAGTAGATGCTATTTTGACAATTCCCAATGACAGAATATTTAATATAATAGAAGAAAATACCTCCATTTTAGAAGCATTTGCTAAAGTAGATGAGGTTCTAAGACAGGGGGTAAAGGGTATAGTAGATCTAATAGTGTATCCCGGATTGATTAATTTAGATTTTGCTAACATAAAAACTATCCTTGCTAATGCTGGAATAACTTTAATGGGAATAGGAAAAGCACGAGGTGTTGATAGGGCTAAGAAAGCGGCCCAAAAGGCTATCAATTCCCCCTTATTGGATATTTCTATTGAAGGAGCAAAAAGAGTTCTTTTTAACATAGCGGGAAAGAAAGATATGACTTTAACGGAGGTTCATACTGCCTCTCAAATCATTACTCAAGCAGTTTCTAAAGATGCGCAGGTTATATTTGGAGCTAGTTACGATAAAGATCTCAAAGAGGGAGAAATAAAAATTACTGTTATAGCAGGGTTTGCTTCGGAGGAATTTCAAGAATTTGAGCCAAAACTTCCTTTGGTAACCCGGGTATCTGAAGAAGCGCCTTTGAAAACAGAGAAGGAGAGAAAGACAATAAAAGTGGAAACAGAAGAAGAGGAGAAACCTCTGGAGCAAGCATCAGAACAGGAAGATGAATTGGAGATTCCTGCTTTTCTGCGACGCCGAAAAAAGAAAATTTAATAGGCAATTTAAATAAAAATTATTTACTATGACTTCTTCAAGAAGATTTAAAAACCATATTACTAAAATAAAAAGAAGAAACGGAGAGGTAGTTCCTTTTTCTAAAAGTAAAATAGAAGAAGCGATATATAAGGCCCTAACTGCAACTGATGAGGGGGGAAGAAAGTTAGCCAAAGAGTTAGCTGGTAAAGTTACTAAATTACTTAACCGCCGCTTTAAGAAAGGAGAAGTTCCTACAGTGGAACACATCCAAGATATAGTAGAAGAGGTTTTAATTTTGGAAAATTTGGTAGAAACAGCCAAGGCCTATATTTTATATAGAGAGCAAAGGAGACGAATTAGAGAAGCCAGAATTTCTTCAGAAGAAGCGGTAAGTTTAGTGGATGATTATCTAAACGAAAGGGATTGGGAGGTGAAAGAGAACAGTAATATGGCTTTCTCTTTGCAGGGGTTAAATCATTATGTTTCTGCTCATATCGCTAAAAGGTATTGGTTAAACAGAATTTATCCTCCTGAAATAAGAAAAGCGGCTGAAAGTGGAGATTTTCATATTCATAATCTGGATATTATAGGTGCTTATTGTATGGGTTGGGACTTGGAAGACCTTTTATTAAAAGGATTTGGCGGAGTTCCAGGCAAGATTCAATCTAAACCTCCTAAGCATTTTCGTTCTGCTTTAGGGCAAATAGTAAATTATTTATACACTCTTCAGGGAGAAAGTGCGGGCGCGCAGGCCTTTTCCAATTTTGACACTTTGTTGGCGCCTTTTATTCGCTATGATAACTTGAGTTACACAGAGGTAAAACAATCTTTACAGGAATTCCTCTTTAACTGCAATGTTCCGACTCGGGTGGGTTTTCAGACGCCTTTTTCTAACGTTACTTTGGATTTAAAAGTTCCCGAATATCTTAAAGATACTCCAGTAATTATTGGAGGACAACCTCAGAGAGAAACTTACAAAGATTTCCAGAAAGAGATGGATTTATTTAATCAAG
>JAGGZF010000067.1 GCA_021162155.1 bacterium | reverse complement strand
TGGCCGGAACGCACGGTGTAGGGGTGAAATCCGTTGATATCGTGCGGAACACCGAAAGCGAAGGCAGGCCACTGGGTCTCTCCTGACGCTCAAAGACGAAAGCGTGGGGAGCAAAAAGGATTAGATACCCTTGTAGTCCACGCCCTAAACGATGGATGCTAGCTTCCGGTAGCATCGACCCTATCGGTGGCGAAGCTAACGCGTTAAGCATCCCGCCTGGGAAGTACGGTCGCAAGGCTGAAACTCAAAGGAATAGACGGGAACTCGCACAAGCGGTGGAACATGAGGTTTAATTCGAAGGCAAACGAAGAACCTTACCAGGGCTTGACATGCTAAGGAAAACTTGCCGAAAGGCAAGTCCTCCGCAAGGACCTTAGCACAGGTGCTGCATGGTTGTCGTCGGCTCGTGGCGTGAGTCGTTCCCTTCAGTGGGGAAACGAGCGCAACCCCTGTCATCTGTTACAAGTGTCAGATGAGACTGTCCGCCTGGTGCGGAAGGAAGTGGGGATGACGACAAATCAGCATGGCCCTTTGATGCCCTGGGCTACACTCATGTTACAATGGGAAGGACAATGCGTCGCGAAGCCGTAAGGCGGAGCTAATCGCAGCAAACCTTCCCCCAGTTCGGATTGAGGGCTGCAACTCGCCCTCATGAAGCCGGAATCGCTAGTAATCGCGGGTCAGCTATACCGCGGTGAATACGTTCTCGAGTTCTGTACTCACCGCCTGTCAAGTCAAGGGAGCTGGGAACAGCCGAAGTCCCCTCTGGGGATCAAGCTGGGCTCAGTGACAGGGGCTAAGTCATAAGGCGAAAGCCGGTTGTGACCTAGAGAAGTAATTCTCTAGAAAAATCCAACTGTATCGGTGGAGCCCAAGTGCCTTTATTAATTTTCTATGTTAAAATTAGTAAAGGTAACGGGTAATACCGAGGGAAGCTGGGAAACTTATGATCACGAATTCTACAGCTATAAGGAAACTTAGGAAATCGTTGAAGCTAAGCTCAAGTCAAGAGTTGGTTCTAGTAGGGACACTATTAGGAGATGGTTCTCTTTTACCCAATTCTTGGGGAAAGCATTATAGGTTGAGCTTAAGGCAAAGTGCTAGTCAAAAAGAATATCTTTTCTGGAAGTATAACATCTTCCGAGAATGGACTTTATCTCCTCCAAAATATTATGTGAAGACCAATTCTTGGAGCTTCCGAACGATTAGTCATCCTGTTTTTACAAGTTTCGCGCATTTGTTTTATAGAGGTAGAAATAAGAGATTAATGAAAGATATAGAAAGATACCTCAAAGAACCACTGGTGTTAGCAGTATGGTATATGGATGACGGCAATATTCGCAAAAGTAATGGTGTGGTATATGGAGGAATGTTGAATACCCAGAGTTTTAGCTGGAAAGATAACCTAAAGTTAAAGTCTAGTTTAGAAAGAATTTATGGAATTAGGGTATTGATTATAAAAGATCATGGCAAGCCAAGGCTGTATATTTCTGGTAAGAGCAGTATAAGAAAGTTTTTATCGTTTATTAAGCCCTATTGCTTAAAAGTTTTTAGTCATAAGTTTCCTTAGCCCCGTAGAGACTACACGTTGGCCCCCATTAGATGATTAAATGTCTAGTGGGGTGAAGATATAGTCCATGCCCATGGAAACATGTGGAGTAACATGAACAAGGCATCCCTAGGGGAACCTGGGGATGAAACTTTTCTTTATATAATTTACCCGCTTCTTTTTCTTAAGCGGGTAGGTCGATTCATTAGAAATGAGGGTGTTGGTCTTGGAGCCCTAAGTCAAGACTATCCTTGGAGCAATCAGAAAAGGCAATAAAAACAATAAAAATCCGGGTAAATAATCCCGGATTTTTATTGCTCTTGACTTTGTTTTTTGTTATACTATTTTTGGTTGTAATCAGGGGGCAGTATTATTATATTCTATTTGGGATATAAAGATGAGGTCTGACAATTTTGCTGATAATTTTGCGGAAATTATTAAAAATGTTATTATAATATTTATAAAATAAATAATATATAAAGAAACATATAAAAATATATGAATTCTAATTCTAACAAACCTACCATTCTTTTAGTAGAAGACGACCCTTTTTTGAGTAGCATCTTACAATTGAAATTAGAAAAAGAGAATTTTCAAGTAATAAGAGCCACAGACGGAGAGGAAGCCTTAAAATTTTTAATAGACCAAAAATTAAAACCTACCTTGATGTTATTAGATTTAATTCTCCCTAAAAAGAATGGCTTTGAGGTTTTAGAAACTATCAGACAAGACCCTTTATTGGAGAAATTGCCTGTTATTATAATCTCTAATTTAGGACAACCCTCAGATATAGAAAGAGGAAAAGCATTAGGGGTAATAGATTATTTTGTAAAAGCGCGTCTTTCTATAGATGAGTTAGTGCAAAAAATAAAACAAGAAACTTCTCAAATAAGTTCAAATCAAAACACAAAGTAATTAAATTTATCTTGACTTTTATTGATAGTCCAGTAAAATGTAAATAACATATAACATTTTAATTAATTGCGTTTTAGGTCGATAACATTAAAAATTAGCAACAACATAAAAATTAAAAATTTATGAGGAAGGGATTTACGCTATTGGAATTATTGATAGTTATTGGTATTTTGGCTATCTTGTCAACTACAATGATAGTAGTTATTAATCCTGCTCAATTGCTAAAAAAAGCCAGAGATTCTCAAAGAATAGCTGACTTAAGCAGTTTGAAAACCGCTATCGCTTATTTTGTTACTGAGACCGACAACTGCAGTAGTGCTATGGGAGATACTACTCATACTTATTCTGATGTAGCAAGTGTGTCTTGCGATAGCAGAACAGCAGCAAACTCAGGATCCGGTGTTGGTAGTGGCTATACTACTAATGGGGACGGATGGATTCCTATTAATTTTGATGGAATGACCGGAGGTTCTCCTATTGGTTCTTTGCCTCATGACCCCAATCCTACTTCTGCTACTGCTAATCCTGCAAGATACTATGTATATTTAGTGGGTAGCACTACTAATTGTACTTTTCAATTAGTGGCTAATATGGAGAGTACCTATTATAGTAATGGAGGATCTGGAGATGTAGAATCTAATGACGGAGGCAATATATCCACTTTGTATGAGATAGGCACTGCTAATGTTCTTTCTACTACCAGCGATAATTGCTATGCTGGTACTGGTACCTAATATATAGGTATGTATTGGTTGGGTAGCTTTCTCTTTTGGATTTATCGCCCTGCTATAGGTTTTATAACCTTAGCAGGGCTTTTTATTTATTTATTTTTGAAGAAGCGCTATCCTTCTGCCTTCTTGTTGCGAAAAGTTTTCTTTTCTCTAGTCATATTTCTTTTATTTAGTGCTTTGTTCTTTTCTTTTCTTAATGCTTATTATTGGAATAAAAAACCTATAACTCAAAAACTGCTTCCCCCTTTTACACCTATTTCTTA
>JAGGZF010000030.1 GCA_021162155.1 bacterium | reverse complement strand
TGCGATAGTCATTATCCCAGAAAAGAAGATAAAAGAGTGCACGATGTTTTTTTGGCTATTCAAACAGGGACAGGAATAGATGATGAGGAAAGATTAAGGATGACTCAAACTGACCTACATCTTAAAACTCCTCAGGAAATAGAAGAGCATTTTTCTCGCTATCCTTTTCTTTTTGATAATATAAAGGAGATAGTGGAGAAGTGTAATTTAACATTGAATTTAGGGAAATTAGTTTTTCCTAAATTTGCTACTCCTAATCAGGAGCCCGCTTGGGAGTACTTACGTAAGCTTGCTCTGAAGAGATTTCTCTCTTTTTATCCCCGACACTCTACAGAAGCAAAGCAAAGATTAGAACATGAATTAGAAGTTATTAGAGAGACAGGTTTTGCTGATTATTTTTTGGTGATTCAGGATATTATTAATTTTGCTAAAGAAAAAGGTATTATGACTAATACTAGAGGATCAGCGGCTGGTTCTTTAGTGGCTTATGTTTTAGGTATAACTAACATAGATCCTTTAAAATACCATCTCTATTTTGAGAGATTTCTAAATCCTGAAAGAATAGCCCCTCCAGATATTGATTTAGATGTAGCGGATAATAGAAGGCAGGAAATAATTAATTATATTAGTCAAAAGTACGGTTCTGATAAAGTGGCGCAGGTTATTACTTTTGGCATAATGAAATCTAGATTGGCAGTGAGAGATGTTACCAGAGCATTGGGCTTACCTTATTCTTTAGGAGACCAAATAGCAAAGTTAATACCATCTAATCTTTCTCTAACAGAAGCATTACAAAATATTCCAGAACTTCGGAATTTATATGAGACAAATCCAGATGCTAAAGAGGTTATAGATATAGCTCACAGATTAGAAGGAGTTGCTCGTCATGCTTCTACTCATGCTGCCGGTGTAGTGATAGCACCTACTCCTTTAGTGAATTATGTTCCCTTGCAGCATTCCTCACGAAACGAAAAAGAAGTGGTAACTCAATACGATATGTATGCTCTTCAGGATGTGGGTTTAGTGAAAATAGATATATTAGGTTTGGCTAACCTTACTATCATAAAAAATAGTTTGAGAATAATTAAAAAAGTTTGGGGTAAAGAAATAGATTTAGATTCTTTGGGATTTGAAGATAAAAAAGTATATAAGTTGCTTTCTAAAGGAGAAACTGTGGGGGTATTTCAATTAGAATCAGAGGGAATGAGAAGATACCTACAGCAATTACAACCCCATAATTTTGAAGACATAATGGCAATGCTGGCTCTTTACCGCCCCGGTCCTATGGAATTAATTCCGCAGTTTATCAGAAGAAAACAAGGCAAGGAAAAAATAGAATATCTTCATCCTAAATTAAAACCTATTTTGAGTAGTACTTATGGCATTTGCGTTTTTCAGGAGCAATTGATGAGGATAGCGCACGATTTGGCCGGTTTTTCTATGGCAGAGGCAGATATTTTAAGAAAGGCAGTAGGCAAGAAAATAAAATCTTTATTAAATGCACAAAAGGAGAAGCTAATTCAGGGAATGGTAAAAAATAAAGTAAGAAGAGAAATAGCAGAAAAGATCTGGAAATGGGTGGAGCCATTTGCCAGATATGGCTTTAATAAAGGACATACTGCTTCTTATGCTCGAATTACCTATCAGACCGCTTGGTTAAAAGCGCATTATCCCAATGCTTTTATGGCTGCTTTATTGACCTCTGACTATGGTAATTTGGATAGAGTGGCTATAGAGATTCAGGAGTGCGAGAGAATAGGAATTAAAGTTTTACCTCCTTCAGTGAATAAATCTTTTGTGGAATTTGGGATAGATAAAAAAACAGGAAATATTTATTTTAGTTTAGCGGCTATAAAAAATGTAGGGGTAGGTTTGGCTACGGTTATTCAAGAAGAGAGAAGTAAAAACGGCCCCTTTAAAAATCTTTCTGATTTCTTAGAGAGATTACCCCGTCAGTCCTTAAATAGAAAATCATTAGAGAGTTTAGCCAAAGCAGGTGCCTTGGACTGCTTTGGCTCCCGAGAACTTATAGTAGAGCATTTAGATAGAATTTTAAAGTGGGCTTATCAGCGTGCCAATCAAAAGAATCAGTGGCAGATGGGACTTTGGAAAGAAGATGATACTGATATTTTAGAGAAAATAGCTAAAGAAAAAGGAATTCCTGATGTGGACAGGAGTAAAAGAATAGAATGGGAGAGAGAGTTTTTGGGAATTTATCTTACTACTCATCCTCTGGAAGGATACAAAAAAGTATTAGCTAAGATATCTTTGCTTCCCAGCAAAATTGATTGGCCTTATATAGGACGAAGAATAAGAGTAGGAGGATTTATTTCTCAGATTCATAAGATAAGAACAAAAAAAGGAGAGCCTATGGCATTCCTTCAGATTTCTGATAAACATAAGAATATAGAGGCGATTATATTTCCTTCTGTACTTAATAACTATTTAACAGTATTGGCAGAGAATAAAGTGGTAGTAGTGGAAGGTAGAGTAGAGAAAAGAAACGGCACCTTGCAGTTAATAGGGGAGAAAATAGAAGAAGTTAAGCCACTAGAAGTATAATACTCTTGTTTTTTGCTGGATTTTGTAGTTTAATATTATAAATTAACTTTACTATTTATATATGGCTCAAAAGAAATATTCTATTGAGGTTATTAGGCATTCTTTGGCTCACATTTTAGCCCTATCCCTGCAACGAATTTATGGGAAGGTATTATTTGGAGTAGGCCCGGTGATAGAAAATGGTTTTTATTATGATGTTCAAGTTAAGAAAGGGTCTATCACTGAATCAGATCTGCCCCGAATAGAGCAGGAAATGAAAAAAATTATTCGGCAAAAACTTCCTTTTTCTCGGAAGAGAATTTCTTTAACAGAGGCCAAAAAATTATTTAAAAAATTAGGACAAAAATATAAGTTAGAGTTACTTCGAGATTTAGAGAAATACGGAACTACAGTAGAGAGCCAGAAGATAAAAATTAAGAGTAAAAGGCTTAAGGCCCGTAAGATAAAAACAGTTACTATTTATCAAGTAGGTGATTTTATTGACTTGTGCCGAGGCCCTCATGTTAAAAATACAAAAGATTTACCGCTTAGTTTTCAATTGCGTAGAGTATCCGGTGCTTATTGGAGGGGCAACGAAAAAAATCCTATGCTTACCAGAATAGAAGGAGTAGCATTTGCCTCTGCTTCTGAATTATCTGATTACTTAAAAAAGATAGAAGAAGCCGAGAAAAGAGATCATAGAATTTTGGGAGAAAAATTAGACCTGTTTCATATTGATAAAGAGATAGGTCCCGGGTTAATTTTATGGCATCCTAAGGGTGCTTTGATTAAGAAAATTATAGAGGATTATGTTTTGAGCCAATATCTGCAAAACGGATATCTGTTAGTTAATACTCCTCACATTGCTCAATTTAAATTATGGGAAATATCTGGTCATGCTGGATTCTACAGAGAGAATATGTTTCCCCCGATGCATCTCCGTGAAATTAATCCGGAAGAGAAAATAGATTATCAGTTGAAGCCGATGAATTGTCCGTTTCATATTTTAATCTATAAGAAAAAGATAAGGAGCTATCGCGATTTGCCCTTGCGTTATACAGAGTTAGGAACAGTATATCGTTACGAAAGATCAGGAACGCTTCAAGGATTAGTAAGAGTAAGAGGTTTTACTCAAGATGATGCTCATATTTGGTGTACCGGAGAACAATTGGAAAAGGAAATAAAAGATGCCTTTTTCTTGGCATTGAAAATTTTGAAGCATTTTGGCTTCCGTAATTTTGAGATTTATCTTTCCACCAGACCTAAAAAATATATTGGTAAGTTAAAGAATTGGCAAAAATCTACTAAAGCGTTAAAGGATGCCCTGGAGTTAAGTGGATATTCTTATCAGATAGATAGAGGTGGAGGTGCTTTTTATGGCCCTAAAATAGATATAAAGATAAAGGATGCGTTGGATCGTGCTTGGCAGTGTACTACTATTCAGGTGGACTTTAATTTACCGGAAAGGTTTGATATGGTTTATTTTGATAACAAAGGGAGACCTCAACGACCTATTATGATTCACAGGGCTTTGTTAGGAAGTTTAGAAAGATTTATGGGAGTTTTAATAGAACATTATGCTGGCGCTTTTCCTTTGTGGCTGGCTCCTATTCAGATGTTAGTGCTGCCGGTAAAAGAAAAACATCTTGCTTATGCCAAGAAGATAACCAAATTGCTTCGGGAACATCATCTTAGGGTAGAGATAAGTAAGCCCAATGAGACGCTTTCTAAAAGAATTAGAGAAGGAGAATTGCAGAAAGTTCCTTATATTATCGTCGTAGGAGATAAAGAAAAGAAGAATAATACAATAGCGGTAAGAAAAAGAGGTAAAGGAGATATGGGAACATTTTCTGTGTCACAGTTTTTGAGTAAATATATCAATAAGGAGTTAAAGGATAATATATAAATAAAATATATAATTTAAAATGTACAAATATGAAAAAAAGAGTTTTCTTTTCTTTATTAATTACCCTATTATTATTTTCTTTAGCGTTAGGAGCATTTGGTGAAGAGGGTAATGTTTCTGAAAATTCTACTTCTTCTGTGGTTAGTACTTCTTCGCTGGCGCATTATGTTAAGCCAGTAAAGGTAGGAGTTTTGCCTGGTAATCCCTTCTATTTCTTGAAGCAATTAAGAGAAAGAGTTAAGGTATTCTTTGTTACTGACCCGGTAAAGAAGGCAGAGATAGAATTGCGTTACTTAGACCGGAGATTAGCAGAAGTAGAAAAAGTTTCTCGGTTAAGGCCTCAAATATTACAAAAAGCATTTCGTAATTATGAAACAGCGATAGAGAGATTGCGAAAGCGATTGGAAAATTTGAAACAGACCTCTTCTAATCCTGAAATTGATAAACTATTAGACCTTCTTACTGAAATAGAAATTCGTCACCAGAATGTGTTAGAGAGGTTGTTGCAATCATCTTCTACTTCAACTCGTCCTTTTGTGAAGAAAGCCAGAAGCCGACTATTACGGGTTATGCCGTTAATACATTTACAACTGGAAGATCCTCAGGTATTCTCTCAGCGCCTGAAGCAGAAATTAGAAGCAATGGAGCCGGCAGTGCCTGATAAACCGGCAAGAGAATTACGAAAATTGAAATTGATGAAAACTATAGAAAAAACCTTAAAAGAGGAAAATCTATCTTCTTTCTCCACTTCTACTCGGGAGAAGGCCCAGAAACTTCAGCAGAATTTACAGCAACGGATTCGGCAGCAGATTAGAAGTTTAAAAAAGCAGGGTATTGCTTCTTCTACTATAGATAAAATACTAGAGGCACGTCCTGTGACTCCTTTAAACCAGAAGAGGTTTCCTCCTGTCTTCAAAAGATTACCTCAACATTCTCCCCGCCTCCATCATTTACCTCCTAAATTAAAGTAAACGAAGTTAATTTTCTACAAGTTCTAAATACGAAATACAATACTTGAGAGATGCAATATAATTATGAGATATAATCCTCAGAAAATTGAAAAAAAATGGCAGAAATATTGGGCAAAAAATAACTGGAGATTGTGGCGAGCCAAAGATAATTCTCGAAAGCGCAAGCTATATATTTTAGATATGTTTCCTTATCCGTCCGGAGAAGGACTCCATGTAGGTCATGTGGAAGGTTATACTGCTTCTGATATTTTAGCCCGCTATTACCGGATGAAGGGATTTAATGTTCTTCATCCTATGGGATGGGATGCTTTTGGATTGCCGGCAGAAAATTATGCGTTAAAGACCAAAAAACCACCCCAGGAAGCAGTGCGGAAGAATATTAAAAGATTTAGAAAACAATTACAGGCATTAGGTTTTAGTTATGACTGGAACAGAGAGATAAATACTACAGACCCTAAATATTATAAATGGACTCAATGGATATTCCTGCAGTTATTGAAGCATAATTTAGCATACGAGGCAGAAATTCCAGTGAATTGGTGTCCTTCTTGTAAAACAGTGTTGGCTGATGAGGAAGTACAAGAAGGACGATGTGAGCGTTGTGGCACTAAAGTAGAAAGGAAGAAGTTGAGACAATGGGTCCTTCGTATTACTGCTTATGCGGAAAGATTATTAAAGGACCTCGATTTATTGGATTGGCCAGAAGGGATAAAAGAGATGCAGAGGAATTGGATAGGTCGTTCTGAGGGAGTAGAGGTAGATTTTAAAGTGGAAGGAAAAGGAGATTACATTAGAGTTTTTACTACAAGAATAGATACTATTTGGGGAGCAACTTATTTAGTTTTAGCTCCAGAGCATCCCCTTTCGGAGAAAATCTCTCCTTCTTCTTATCAACAAGAAGTAAAAGATTATATACAAAAAGCATTACAGAAATCAGAGTTTGAAAGAGTATCAGAGACCAAAGAAAAAACAGGTGTTTTCTCTGGTGCTTATGCTATTAACCCTGCTACCAGAGAGAGAATTCCTATTTGGATATCTGATTATGTTTTAATGCATTATGGCACAGGAGCAGTAATGGGGGTGCCTGCTCACGATGAAAGAGATTGGGAGTTTGCTCAGAAATTTGACCTGCCTATTGTAGAAGTAATATCTCCTGACGGGAAAGAGCATAGCCATTTAGAAAAACCTTATACAGGAGACGGTATTCTAATAAACTCTGGTCCTTTTTCGCGTCAAAAGTCCACTGAAGCAAGGGAACATATAACTCTTTATGTAGGAGGAAGAAAGGCAGTACATTATAAAATGCGAGATTGGGTTTTTTCTCGTCAGAGATACTGGGGAGAACCTATTCCAGTGGTTAAATGTCCTCGCTGTGGGGTAGTTCCTTTACCCGAAAAATGTCTGCCACTGAAACTGCCAAAGATTAAAAAATATCAACCAACCGGAAAAGTAGAATCTCCTTTAGCCGGAGTACCGGAATGGGTGGAGACCAGATGTCCTGTGTGTAAAGGCCCTGCCCGCAGAGAAACGAACACTATGCCTCAATGGGCTGGTTCTTGTTGGTATTTCCTGCGTTATCTAGATCCTCACAATAAAAAGAAATTAGTAGATCCTAAAAAAGAAAAATACTGGATGCCGGTAGATATTTATATCGGAGGCGCTGAACATGCGGTGTTACATTTACTTTATGCTCGTTTCTGGCACAAGTTTTTATATGATTTAAAAATTGTTTCTACTCCGGAACCATTTATGAAATTAGTAAATCAGGGAATTATTTTAGGAGAAGATGGCGAGAAAATGTCTAAATCAAGAGGTAATGTAGTTAATCCAGATGAAGTTATTAAGGAGTATGGCGCTGATAGTTTAAGAATGTACGAAATGTTTATGGGCCCCCTTAATTTTTCCAAAAGCTGGAATACCAAAAGTATTAATGGGGTGAAGCGTTTTTTGAATAAAATATGGAATTTAGTTACTACTTGGAAAGAGGAAAAGCAAGGCAAAAGAAGAAAGCGAGAAGAAGAGTGGCACCTTACTAAAGAAGCCCAAAGGAGATTAAAGAAAACTAAGAAGGAATTGGAGATTTTAAGACATAGAACTATCCAAAAGGTAACTCAAGATATAGAGGCTCTTCATTTCAATACTGCTATTAGTTCCCTGATGACTTATGTTAACCATCTGGCTGATTTTCCTCTCTCGTATATAGATAAAAAACACTGGGAAACTTTGATATTATTACTTTCGCCTTTTGCTCCTCATATATCTGAGGAGTTGTGGCAGAATTATTTGGGTCACCGAAAATCAGTAGGACTGGAGAAGTGGCCTAAATATAATTCTAAGCTTACAGAAAGAAAGGAGTTTACTTTAATTGTTCAGGTTAACGGAAAAATCAGAGGAAAAATAAAAGCCAAAGTCGGCATTAGCCAAGCACAAGCAGAAAAAATAGCTCGCAACTTAAAATCGGTAAAAAAATATCTCAAGAAGAAAGTTAAGAAAGTTATATTTGTGCCTAACAGATTAATTAATTTTGTATTATGAAAAGAGTAGTGGTGATAGGCGGGGGAACAGGAGTGTTTAATGTTTTAACCGGTTTAAAGAAATATCCTTTTCATCTAACTGCTATAGTAACCGTTTCTGATAACGGAGGTTCTTCTGGTATTCTAAGAGAGGAATTTGGGGTTTTACCCCCGGGTGATGTGAGGAGAGCCTTAGTGGCTCTTTCTTCTTCCTCTACTCCTCTATTAGCCAAGCTTTTTAATTATCGTTTTAAGGACGGAGAGAGCCTTAAGGGGCACAGTTTTGGTAATTTGTTTTTAACTGCTTTAGAGAGAATCACAGGAGATTTTTCTTCTGCAGTGAAAGAAGCAGGAAGAATTTTAGGAGTAAAAGGAGAAGTTATTCCTGTTAGTTTAGACAAAACCAGATTATTTGCTGAATTAGAAAATGGCTATTTGGTGGTAGGTGAAACTAATATAGATGTTCCTAAACATGATGGCAATCTAAAGATAAAGAGAGTTTTCCTTAATCCGCCGGCAAAAGCTAACCCTGAAGCGATAGCAGCAATTAAAAAGGCAGATGTTATAATTATAGGCCCGGGAGATCTATATACCAGCATTGTACCTAATTTCTTAGTGAGAAGAATAAAACAAGCAATAAAATCTTCTTCTGCGACAAAGATTTATATTTGTAATATTATGACTAAATACGGAGAAACGACAGGTTTTACAGCTAGAGATTTTTTGACTATTATAGAGAAATATTTAGGGAAGGGAGTTTTAGATTATTTTATAGTCAATAAGGAACTTCCTCAATCCCGCTATTTGAAGAAATACCAGAAGGAACAGGCACAAGTAGTGTCTTTTTCTCCTAAAGATTTTGTTGCCGAATTACAGCACAAAAAGAAACCTCAGATTATATTAGCGAATCTTTTGAGACAAGGAAAACTTTTGCGCCACGACCCTCAGAAATTAGCTAAGGTATTGGCTAAAATTATAGAAAAATAATCATTGAGCGAAAGATAAGATGAATAAGAAGCAATTTATTAGTTTTTATCAGAAAAATATAGATAAATTATTTCGTTTTTTCTATTTACGAGTAAATAATGAAAAGTATGCTGAAGATTTAGTTTCTTTAGCTTTTCTTAAATTATGGGAGAGAACGCAGCAAGTTAACAATTCTCCTATAAGAAATCCTGTTGCTTTTTTATATCAAACTGCCCGGCATCTTCTGGTAGATTTTTATCGCCGTAAAGCCAACGACCCTCTTTCTTTAGATCAGTTAATGGAGGAATCAGGCCTTCAAATTCCTCATTCTGGTTTTGCAAGAAGTATAGAGAATAAATTAGAGATAGTGAGAGTAAAGAATAGTTTACAGAGGATAAAACCCCTTTATGCTGATGTTATTATCTGGCACTATCTTAACGACCTTTCTGTCAATCAAATAGCCAAGATTTTGAATAAAAGAGAAGGCACAGTAAGAGTTCTGCTGCATAGGGCCTTAAAGGTCTTGCGGAAGGAGTTAGAAAAACAGGATAAAAAAGATAAGTAGAAATTTGCTTTTATCTAATAATTTTGGTAAAGTAGAGAGTACATAAATTATATGCCTATTACTAAATCTGCCCAAAAAGCCTTAAGACAAAATCTTCGCAGAAGAGAGAGAAATAAACAGCGCAAGCAAGCGTTAAAAGAAGTCAAAAAGAAATTTCTTAAATTAATAGAAGCAGAACAAATAGAAGAAGCGAAGAAGCTATTACCTCGTTTGTATAAGGCATTAGATAAAGCCGCCAAGGTACATCTTATTAAAAAAGGGAAAAGCAATAGACTGAAATCACGTTTAGCTCGAAAACTTTCTTGAGACACTGTTCTCTGCCCCTGAAATTCAGGGGCATTTTTGTTGCTCTTATTCTTTTTTTATTCTACAATAGAAGAAGATAAGAGGAAGAAATATGGGTTATTCTTGGAAGTATTTAGAACATCCAGCAGATATTAAAGTGGAGGTTAAGGCAGATTCTCTAAGGGATTTATTTAAAGGAGCCTTAAAAACATTGGCAGAGATATTACATCCTGAAAATTTACAGACAGAAGAGAGTATTACTCAAGAGTTAAATATTAGTTCTCTTAACCAAGAGGTGCTTTTAGTAGATTTTCTAAATGAAGTTCTAACTTTTTCTGATATTTATAATGCTATTTTTGACCGGGTAGAATTTAAAGTATTTGAGCCTCAGCGACTTCGGGCAATTATTAAAGGAAAAAGAGTGAAGAGTTTTAGAGAAGAAATTAAAGGCGTTACTTATCATGGGATTAGTATTAAGAAAGAAGATAATCATTGGAGGGCAATATTACTTTTAGATGTGTGATATGTTCAATAAAGCAATCTTACAAAAGATATCCGATTATTTATGGGAGATTCCTCAGAGTTACCGAAAGGATATGAAAGTTCCTGCCCGAGTTTATATTTCCCAAGAAATGATAAATACTACTGAAGAAGAAGCATTTCAACAATTAGTAAATTTGGCAACTTTACCGGGGGTTCAGAAATATTCTTTGGCTATGCCTGATATTCATACCGGTTACGCCAGTCCCATAGGAGGAGTAGTGGCTATTGACAGCAAAGAAGGAATTATTTCTCCGGGTTTATGTGGATATGATATTAACTGCGGAATGAGATTATTGTTATCTTCTTTAACTCTTTCCGAGATAGATTCTTATATAGACAAATTGGCTAGTGCTTTACAGAAAGAAGTTCCTTCTGGTTTGGGCAGAGGAAGAAAAAATAAATTGTCTTTATTAGAAATAGATAAAATATTAGAAGGTGGCGCAGAGAGAATAGTAGAGCAAGGATATGGAGTGCTAGAGGACCTGAAACATTGTGAAGCAGGAGGGAAATTAGAATGGGCAAATGCACAGTTAGTTTCTAAACATGCTAAAGAGAGGGGTAGAGACCAAGTAGGAACATTGGGAAGCGGAAATCATTTTTTAGAGATTCAAGTTGTAGAAGAGATATATAATTCTAAAATAGCGCAAGTATTTGGTCTGTTTAAGAATCAAATAGTGATAATGATACATACAGGATCCAGAGGATTAGGGCACCAAGTATGTACCGACTATCTTAAATTAATGATTTCTGCTCTGCCAAAATATAAAATTTCAGTTCCTGATAAAGAGTTCGCTTGTGTGCCTTTTTCTTCCCCAGAAGGAAAAAAATATTTTCAGGCAATGGCTGCTGCTGCTAATTTCGCTTGGGCTAATCGCCAGTCCATTAGTTATTATGTCAGAAATGCCTGGAAGAAGGTTGTGGGAAACTCCGGAAGCAGGTTGAAACTTCTATATGATGTAGCGCATAATATAATAAAGAGGGAAGTTTATGTAATAAAAGGGGAGAAAAAAGAAGTATTAGTGCATCGCAAAGGCGCTACTAGGGCATTTCCTCCTCACCATTCAGAAATTCCCGATGATTATAAAGAGGCAGGTCAACCGGTGCTAATACCGGGCTCAATGGGAACGAACTCTTTTGTTTTAGCAGGAATACCTTCTGGAGAACAATCTTTTTATTCTACCTGTCATGGCTCTGGAAGAGTTATGTCCAGACATAAAGCAAGAAAAATACTTTCTGCTTCAGCGATATTATCTTCATTGCGTCAAAAGGGAATTATAGTAAAATGTCGCTCTCAAAAAGGTATTACCGAGGAGGCACCACAGGCGTATAAAGATATTCAACAAGTGATAGAAGTAGTGCATCGGGCAGGGTTATCCATCAAAGTGGCTCGTTTGAGGCCCATAGCCGTCATAAAAGGAGAATAATTAAGGTCGATAAATAAAATTAAAAATTTAATTTTATGGAGGAAAAATTGATTGGACAAGTCACTCATTATTATGGAAAAATAGGGGTGGCTATAGTGGAACTAACAGATAATTTAAGAGTAGGAGATAAGATACACATTAAGGGGAGTACCACTGATTTTGAACAGGAAGTTAATTCCATTCAGATAGAGCATCAAAATGTTCCTTTGGCTAAGAAGGGGAGTGCTATAGGGCTTAAAGTAGAAAATAAGGTAAGAGAGGGAGATAAGGTCTATTTAGTATTAGAGTAGTTTTTCTTCCTGACCTTTAGGGGAAAGCCGAGATATAACGGTAAATTTTGATAATGAAAAAAACTCCTTTAATTTTAATAGAGGCAATAGCGATTATAGTTGGGACCATAATAGGTGCCGGTGTTTTTACTCTTCCTTATGTAGCTGAATATTCGGGAATGAGTATTTTTCTCTTTTGGCTGATTATTGTAACTATAATTATAACTTTTCTCCATCTACTTTATGGAGAGGTAGTATTAAGAACTCCGAAAGAATTTCGTCTACCCGGCTATGCAGGATATTATTTAGGTGCAAAAGCCAAAAGGTTTATTCTGATTACTACTTTCCTTACTTTTTCCTTCTCTTTACTGATTTATCTTATTTTAGGAGGCGATTTCTTGAGAGTTATTTTAGGTTTTCTTTTCCCGGGAGTAGATATTCCTAGTGGCTTGTTGACTATAATATTATGGTTAGTATTCAGTTTATTTATAGTTAATGCTAATCAAAAAATAACAGCGATTAATTTTTATCTTTCCTTTTTATTATTAATAATATTTTTAGTAATAAGTTTTCAGGCATTACCTCATTTCAGTTTTTCTCAAATAAATTGGCTTCATTTTAATAATCACTGGGGTTGGTTATTACCCTATGGGGTGATTTTCTTTGCTGTAAACGGAATGGTGGCTATTCCAGAAGCAGCCAAGATTATAAAGAGGCGTAAATTAGAAAGTAAATTAAAGAGAATTATTATAATAGGCACTTTAATTCCAGTAATATGTTATCTTTTATTTATGCTTTCTGTAGTAGGAGTGAGCGGAGAACATACCTCTCGTGACGCCATTAGTGGCTTGATGGGGGTTTTAGGGAAACCTATTGTTTTCTTGGGGGCATTATTAGGGTTTTTAGCAGTAGCCACTTCTTATTTAATTTTTGCCGATTATATTAAAAATAGTTTTATTTACGACTTTAAATGGACTCCTTTCATAAGCTATTTAGTGGTAGTTTTGGGTCCTCTGGTTTTATATCTCTCTAATTTCGCCAATATTATTAAATTGATGTCTTTTATAGGAGGATTATTAGGAGGATTGGAGGGAATTATGTTGGTTTTGATAGCAGAAAAAGCTAAGAAAGTTTCTTCAGTGGCACCTAATTATCAAGTTCCTTTAGATAAGAAATTAGCAGCAATACTTATTGTAGCTTTATTAGTAGGAGCCCTGTGCCAGACCTTTTTGGTTTATTAACTACCCCGGGTAGTTTAACGGATAAAATACAGGTTTCCGGAACCTGTGATGGAGGTTCGATTCCTCCTCCGGGGACTAAGTTTTATGAAAATAATTGCCGATTTACATATTCATTCTAAATATTCTCGGGCTACATCTAAAGATATGGATTTAACCCATATCAAATCTGTGGCTCAAATAAAGGGAATAACTGTAGTAGGTACAGGAGATTTTACTCATCCTGAATGGTTTAAGCAATTACAGGAACAACTGGAACCAGCAGAAGAGGGTTTATATAAAATGAAAGAAGACAAGGAGGGAAAAGTAAGATTTGTAGTAACTGGAGAGATTAGTAATATCTATTCCCGGGGAGGAAAAACACGACGAATTCATAATTTAGTTGTTCTTCCTTCTTTGGAATCTGCGGCTAAAATTAACAGTGCTTTGTCTTGGCAGGGCAACCTGAAAGCCGATGGTAGGCCTATTTTAGGAATGGATTCTGAAGAACTACTAAAGATAGTTTTTCAGATAGAACCACAGGCCCTTTTTATTCCTGCTCATATTTGGACTCCGTGGTTTGGATTATTTGGTTCTATGTCTGGTTTTGACAGTTTGCAGGAAGCGTTCGGAGAGAATGTACGATATATTTCTGCTTTAGAGACCGGTTTAAGTAGCGATCCTCCTATGAACTGGAGATTATCGCAATTAGATCAATTCTGTTTGGTGTCTAATTCTGATGCTCATTCCCCTGATCATTTAGCCAGAGAAGCAAATGTTTTTGATACAGAATTAAATTATTTCGCTTTAAGAGACGCTATTCTTAAAAAAGATAAAAGTAAATTTTTATATACCATTGAGTTTTATCCAGAAGAAGGAAAATATCATTATGATGGCCACAGGAATTGCGGAGTAAGAATGTCTCCTCAGGAAAGAAAGGAAGTGAATGGAATATGTCCGGTGTGTCATAGGCCTCTTACTGTAGGAGTATTATCCCGGGTAGATGCTTTAGCAGACAGAGAAGAAGGATTTATTCCGTCCTCGGCTATCCCTTATAAAAGACTTATTCCCTTGAAAGAGATAATAGGAGAGGTGCTACAGGTAGGAGTGAAAACTAAAAAAGTGGAACAAGAATATAATAAACTTATTTATAATTTCTCTACAGAATTAGCGGTTCTTCTGGAAGTTCCCTATTCGGACTTGGCTCAAGTTGTATCAGAAAATATAGCGAGGGCTATAGAGAAAGCCAGAGAAGGAGAAGTGGTAGTTGAGCCCGGCTATGACGGAGAGTATGGGAAAATAAGAATAACTTCTGAAAAGAAAGAAAATCCCTCTCAGGCAGCCCTTTTCTCTTAAAGGTTATTCTGATAAAATAAAATCAGGATGATTGTTTATTTATTAAAAAGATTACTTTTTTATATCGAATCTTTTATCCGTACTTATTATATAGAAGGAACACATTTTTTTTGGAGAACTTATCAGAATATCCTTTATAATTTGGAAGAGAGGTTGGGGGTATTCTTAAATATTCGCTATTTCTGGGTTCCTCTGTGGCAACAGTATTCTTTTGCCGGATATTTAGTCAGTATTCCTATTCGAATTCTTAAAATAGTTGGAGGGGGAATAATTATTATAATAATATCCTCAATGTATTCAATGCTTTATTGCGCGTGGTTAATTTTACCTTTTTATCTTATCGGTAAGATGCTTTTTTAATTTTTAGCCCTCTTACTCACTTTGTTTATGCGGATTAGTTTATGAGTAATCAACGAAATTAACAGAAATGAATAATTCAGAAGAACAAAAGGAATATTATTTTCAGGAAGAAAGGATCTTTTGGTCTCCTGTCCGGAGAAAGTTGTATGATTTAATTGTTTTATTATTACTATTGTGGGGCTGGATAGGAGTGTTGTCATTAATTGTAGTAGTAAGAGGACGATGGCAGTACGGAGGAATTTTAGGAGCAATTTTTCTGGGATTTGTATTAATTAAGCGCAGGTCTTCTGATTTTTTTCTGGAGCCGAGGTACTTTCGGAAGCGAAGGGTTAATTTAGCCCGTTTTCTTTCTCCTGACGCCAAGCAGATATTAGCAGATTCTGTAGTTATTAGTAAAAAAACAGGAAGAGATAAATACCTTACCCTATGCTCTTTATTATTAAAAGATAGAACAATTCGTGATGCTTTAGAGCGTCTGGATATTACTTTTGAAGAGATAAAAGATTTACAGAATAGAATAATAAAGTTAGAGGAGAGTGAGAAGAAAAGAGAGATATCAGAACGAGAATTTTGCAGACAAGTAGCGAGGCAGGCGCTTAAAGAGGCCCTAACTAATAAATGTCAATCAATAGATAAACCAAGCCTTTTAATGGCTTTGTATGAATTATCTGAAGGCCAGCTGGAAAAAATCTTTTCTTGGTATAAAATAAATAAGATAGATTTAAGGATTGCTTTTATTCTTTCCCGTCTTTCTAAAACACCCCGTGCCCGTCTTATCAGCGGATTAGAGGAGGAGAGAAAAAGAATACATCCTGCGGAGATAAAAAAAGTGAAAGTGAATCGCGCCTTAACTTCCAGACCTACTCCTTTGTTAGATAAATATGGGATAGATTTTACAGATTTAGCCCGTAGATTAAGGATTGGTATAATGATAGGTCATCGGGATATTTATCAAGCAATGGTTGACCTGCTGGCACGGAGAGATAAAAGAAATGTTCTGTTAGTAGGGCCTGCGGGCGCAGGGAAAGAGACAATAGTATCTTATTTGGCTTACAATTTAGTGAGAGATAATGTTCCCTCTGCCTTGAGGGATTTTCGTTTAGTTAAATTACCCCTTTCCTCTTTATTTTCTGAATTTAATACCTCTTTAGAAGTATTTAATATACTAACCAAGATAGTTCAGGAATTTCGTTATAATAGAGACATTATATTATATCTCCCTGATTTTCATAACCTAAAGTTGTTAACTCAAGAACAAGGTGGTATAACTGCTTTGGATATTCTCAAACCATTAATAAACTCCGCTTGGATACCAATCATAGGGGCGACCAGCGATAAAGAGTATTCTCGCTATTTAGAAACTGATGGTTTTATCACTTCTAATTTTTCTTTAGTGCGAGTGGAGCCAGTTAGCGCTGAAGAAGCAATCCAAATTTTGGCTTATAAAAGTTTGGATTGGGAAAGTAAAGAAAAAATTAGAGTTAGTTATAGGGCTATTAAGCGGGCAACCTCTTTAGCAGTGCGTTATTTTTCTCAAATACCTTTACCTTCTTCAGCAGAGGCAATCCTGACCGAGGCCTTACAAGGAGCAAAAAGACAAAGAAAAAAAATAGTCACTGAACAAGATATAGTTAATTTAGTAAGTGTAAAGACGAAGATACCTTTAGTAGCAGAGGACTTACAGGAAAAACAGAAATTATTACAATTAGAGAAATTAATACATCAATATCTTATTAATCAGGAAGAAGCGGTAAAATTAGTGGCTAATGCACTACGTACCTATCGGGCAGGTCTATCTACCGAAAGAAAGCCCATAGCAGTATTCTTATTTGTAGGACCTACCGGAG
>JAGGZF010000063.1 GCA_021162155.1 bacterium | reverse complement strand
TTAATCCCCAAGGAGCCAAAATCTCAGAAGCATACTTCTCTTGGAAGCGAATAACTGCTGCTTTGGTCAAAGGACCAAAATAGCCAGTTACCAATCCCTCTGGATAAACAGAAGGATCCTGCTTCAATCCTTCTTGAAGGGTTTTTACTGCATCTCCTCTCATTCCATATTTCAAATCAGTAGAAAGACACAAACCAGTAGTGGTAGTACCACCCTGAGCAGCTGCTAATTGCTGCTGCAATTGAGCAATTTGAGCCAAAAGGCTCTGAATTTGTGCCTGTAATTCTTCTACGGTGACTGCCTTGACAGAGAAGGTAAAAGCAAATACCCCTGCCAAAGCCAAAGCGATAAGTTTCTTACTCATTTTTGTTTTTTAATTTGACCTTAATTTTTAACTGTTATCGACCAGCCAGAAAGTTAAACTTTCCAGCCAACAGTTTTTTAAATTTTCCTATCCCTGAGGAGAATTGGACTCGACCTGACCCTCCTCAGAGGGGATAGACAATAATTGATAGATTTTATCTATACTCTTCATAGCAGTCAGACAATCACCGGCTTTCCAAGAAGTTTCTGCTTTACTTAACAAAGTTCTAATTTTAACAATATCTCCGGGCGCTAAATTCAATTTTCCTTCTTCTATTTGACGAGCAAAGAAATCTTTCAAATTAATAATCTTTTTTTGTAAATAAGAAGGACATCGATTAATTTCTTCAGTAGTATCTATAATATAGGAAAGCACTTGCTGATTGGTCTTAGCAATAGTTTGCTGGAGATTTTCTTTTTCTGGAGTTTCTAAATTAGTAGAATTTAATAATTTTTCTAAATCCTTGCCTTTACTCTGCACCTGTTGAGAAATTTGAAGAATCACTTTTTGATTCTTATCTACCTTTTTAATATCCTCAGGTAAAGATGCTATATCTTTTTTTATCGCTTGAGCAACTTTACGAACTTGTGCTTGATGATTTTGAACTTGAGCCAAATCCCGAAGTCTTTCTTGTGCTATTTGAACTTTTAGCAGTGGTTTATACTTATTAGGAGCGATATAAATTCTCAAATTCTGAGTTGCTAATTTAACAGGATACAAATAACTACCCGGCAAAGAATTCTGAGCCAGAACTAAGGAACTACCCATTACAAAAACCAACAACAAACTAACTATTGCCACTCGGTATCTGAGCAAAAAAGAAAAATCTGTTAATACAGGACGGGGACGCCTTACTATTGCTCTTTTTCCTTCTGTAGACAATATCTGAGATAAAACCAAATCAGCCCACTGGCGAGAGGGCTTTATTTCCTTTAGTTGAGTTAATTTTGAGATTAATTCTGAATCGGTCATATTCGTCTTCTACTACAGAAGACGGAAAAAGTGCCATAGTGTTACACTTAATAAACTTCTTATTCTTTCAGAAAATACCCAATAAAGGAAGCAGAGATTGACCGGTCATTTCTTGAGGAACCGGCAGGCCAAATAAGGTTAAAATAGTAGGACTAACATCAGCCAGCATTCCTCCACTTTCTCTTTCTATACTCTTAATCTGTGCTTTGGTTCGCGGTTGAGGAAGACGAAAACGTTTATCAACAAAATAAAAGGGTACTAAACTGGTATCATGACTGGTTTCTTTTTCCCCGGTAAACGGATTAGCCATTCTTTCCAAATTTCCGTGGTCAGCAGTAATCAAAAAAGTATAGCCCTGCTCCATTCCTGTCGGCACTACTTTAGCCAACTGTTTATCTATAACTTCTGCTGCTTCTTTACCTGCCTCTATATCTCCGGTGTGCCCAATTAAATCTCCATTAGCATAATTTACCAAGATAAAATCGTAAACCCTTTCTTCAAATGCCTGTAATAATCTTTGGCTAATTTGAGGCGCTGCTAATTCCGGATAATCTTCTAAATGTAAGGTCTTTACAGAAGGAACTATTACCCAAAATTCTCCGGGATAAGGTTTTTCTTTTAACCCGTCAAAAAAATAAGTTACATGGGCATATTTTTCTGATTCCGCCAGATGAAGTTGTCTCTTTTTATATTCAGACAATACTTTAGCCAAACAGGTAGTTATTTTCTGAGGAGGAAAAGCCACTGCAGTAGGGAATGACTTATGGTATTGAGTCATCGTGACTATTTTCAAGTTAGAAAATCTTTTTATAGGGAATTTATTAAATTCGGAAAACACAAAAGGTTCTACTAACTGCCTCATTCTTTCTTCTCTAAAATTGAAAAAAATCAAACCATCATTATTCTGAATGAGTTTAACTGAATGAGGATCTTGAGGGTCGCCCACTAGCGCCGGGGGGATAAACTCATCAGTAATACCTTTTTTATAATTATACTCCAAATATAATATCGGGTCTTTAATAATAGTTCCCTTCCCTTGTACTATAGCATCATAAACTTTACGGGTTCTGTCATAATTTTTATCCCTGTCCATTCCGTAGAAGCGGCCTGCTATACTGGCTAACTGGCCTGCTCCTCTATCTTTTAAATCTGTTAATAATTGAGGAAGTAGTTCCTTGGCGGCATAAGGAGAAGAATCCCTTCCGTCTGTGAAAAGATGTAGATAAACACGAGGGAGATTGTGCTGGCGCGCTAAATCTATCAGCGCTAATAAATGTTCATAAGAACTATGGACTACAGCAGAAGAAAGAAGACCAATTAAATGAAGGGCACTGTGATTCTGAATAGTGTGATTTATCACTGACTCAAAGGCAGGGTTATGAAAAAATGTTTTGTTGCTAATACTCTGCGAGATTCTTACCGGATATTGGTACAAAATCTGTCCTGTTCCTAATGTAAGGTGCCCTACTTCGCTATTACCCGGTTCGGAGAAAGGCAGGCCTACAGCTATTCCTGAAGCCTGTAAAGTAGTCATTGGATAAAATTTTTTAATTTCCTCTATATAAGGTGTCTGCGCTTGATAAATAGCATTAGTAAAATCTTCCCTCCCTATACCCCATCCGTCCAAGATAATTAAGCAAATTTTAGAGGAAAGCATAAATATAGATAAATTAAATTTCTATTACTACCGGCAAAACCATTGGCCTGCGTTTCGTTTGTTGAAAAAGAAACATTCCAATTTCATCTCTTAAGGTATTTCTAATATAAGCATCATTAAAGGATTGTCTTTTGGTGCATCGAGCAACAATTTCTTGAGTCATTTTTTTAGTTTTCTGGATCAGGTCTTTAGATTCTTTCATATACACAAATCCCCGGGAAATAATCTCTGCTTCATTATGTAATAACCCGGTCTTTTTATCAACTAAAGCAATAATTATAAATATGCCGTCTTTAGATAAGGTCTGCCTATCCCTAAGAACTACTTCTCCTACATCTCCTACTCCCAATCCATCAACCATAATATAGTTAGTAGGAACAAATTTTTGAGTTAAGCGGATATTATCACGGGTTAATTCTACAATTTGTCCGTTGGAAGCCACTACTATATGAGAAGGAGCAATGCCCATTGATTCTGCTATTTGAGCATGGGCTTTTAGTAAGGAGTAATAGCCATGAATGGGCATAAAGAAACGAGGATGAACTAAATTAATCATTAACTTCAAATCCTCCTGATAGCCGTGACCAGAAGCATGAATATCCAACATTTTATAGTGATATACTTCTGCTCCCTGTTTGGCTAGATTATCTTTAAGGTTCTGCACTGCCAATTCGTTACCGGGAACAGTGGAAGAAGAAAATATTATAGTATCTCCTTTCTCTATCCTCAAATACTTATGTTCTCTATTAACCAGTTTCATTAATACTGCTTCCGGTTCTCCTTGGGCACCAGTACATAAAATAGTAACCCGACGAGGAGGTAAACGACGAGCATCTTTAACATTTATTAAAGTATCTTTATTAACTTTGATGTATCCCAACTTCTGAGCAATTTTAAAGTTAGTACGCATAGTGCGTCCTTCTATAGCAACCTTGCGATTATATTTCTCCGAAAGCCATATTGCCTGCTGAAGACGACTGATAAGAGAAGCAAAAGTAGCCAGAAAAATCCTTGATTTTGCTGTAGCAAAGATTTTCTCCAAATTATCCATTATTACCTTTTCTGATAAAGAATGTCCCGGAGTATCCGCATAAGTAGAATCAGAAAGCAATAAATCAATTCCTCCATTAGCCAGATTGGCTATATATGACAAATTAGCCGGCCTATCCACTAAGGGCTGAAAGTCAAATTTATAATCAGTGGCGTAGAAAATTCTCCCCACCGGAGAATTTATAGCCAACCCTATGGTTTCCGGAATATTATGATTAAGATGAAAGGTTTTTATTCTAAATGGTCCCAACTCATAGAACTTCTTACTATTAACCTGTAAATTTTCTATATGTAATTTCTTTAAGTGAGAAAAATCTTCTTGTCTTTTCAGAATAATGGCTTTTGCTAAAGGTGTAGCGTAAAGAGGAGGATAATTCAATTTATCTATTAAATAAGGAATAGCCCCTATATGGTCGTAATGAGCATGAGTAATAAACACTCCTAAAATTTTCTTCTCCGGATGAGTAGTAAGATATTCTATATTAGGAATAATAAAATCGATGCCGGGTGTATTTTCGTCAGGGAACTGTAATCCCATATCTACTATCAAAATCTGGTTCTCATATTCTAGCAAAGTCATATTTCTTCCCACTTCCTCCAGTCCTCCCAAAGGAATGATTTTTAAAATCCCACCACCTTTAAGAGTTGTCTTTTGGAGGAGACGGGAGCGTGATGTAGTTCTTTTTCTCATAAATAAAGATAAATGATTAATATTAATTAAACGACGCTGACATAAGATACAAATTAGTGCCGAGGGAGGGAGTTGAACCCTCACCCGCAAAGCGGACAGCGTCCTGAACGCTGCGCGTCTGCCAGTTCCGCCACCTCGGCTTTATAATCTGATTTCTTAAAGATTTTTCTCTTTAAGAGCCGAAAAATTTATCCTTCTCTTGGTTTTTATATACCACTTTTCTATATCAGAAAACTTTTCTGAAGGAAAATTAACTATAGAAATAGAATTACCCTGAACTTTACGAGGCAAAAGAAAGAGGTGGTAAGAATTATACAAGAAAAGAGCCGGTTTATCCTCATTCAAAATTTTCTGAATCTCAATGAAATCCTGACGACGTTTGTCTTCTTCGGTAATAGTTCTAATTTCTTCCACTAATTTATCTAATCTGGAATTACTATAATTGGAAAGATTTAATCCCGGAGGTTCCTTTTGAGAAGAGTGCCAAAAAGGAAACAGGTCAGGAATTATGCCTATTTCTTCGCCAAACAGAAGAGCATCATAATTCCTTTTCTCTATAATCTCTTTTGTTAAAATGGAGGAAGGAACTATTTGTAATTCCGGCGAGAGTCCTATATTCCTCCAACTGTTAATTAAGAAATTGGCTACATTAATAAGGGTTTTATTTTCCGGAACCAGTAACTTGAATTTTAACTCCTCATCTTTTTTGGCGTTCTGCTTTATTAGTTGCTGTGCTTTCTTTAGAGAATACTGGGGAGAAGAATTAGAAACAGGAAATATTTGAGGAACAAAAGGGGAATTCAGTTCAATTGCCTGATTATGTAAAATTTCCTTCACTAATTTTTCTCTGTCAATAGCCAAATCAAGCGCCTTACGAAGGGGTAAGGAAAATATATCTTTTTTTAAATTTAGGAAAACAGCATAATAGCGGGGCGAGAGTATCTTAACTAACCGATACTTCCTTTTTTGCTGAAAAAAATCGGCATCTTCTAACGCTACAGAGTTTAGACCTTCTACATCTCCTCTTAATAACGCTGTCTTGGCCTCATCATAGTTATCATAAAAAAGAAGAGAAATATGACTAATATAAGGGGCTCCCCTGTGATAACTCTGGTTAGCAACCAAATTATAACTGACAATTTTACCTGTTTTCAATTTTTCTAAAGATTCAAATATGTAGGGGCCTGTTCCTATAGGTTTAGAGTTATATTCGGCATGAGGAAAATTGACTGCCTCTATATTCTCCCAAATATGTTTGGGAATTATTTTCACTGTCAAATTTTGGAGAAAGGGAACATAAGGATTTCTCAAATTAAAACGCACTATATTGTCAGCCAGTTTCTCTACTACTACCCCTCTCCAGTTTAAATTTAAAGGACTTTTAATATCTGGGTCCTGAATAGTTTCTATGGTAAATACTACATCATCAGCAGAAAAGGGTGTTCCGTCATGCCATAATATATTGTCCTTCAAAAAAACAGTATAAGTTCTTTCATCAGGAGAAATTTCTACTTTCTCCGCCAAATCTGGTAATATCTTTCCTCCTTCTCCTATGCGAAAAAGTCCGTTATAAACTAAATTTATTATTTCTCTATCACCTTCGTTGTCAGAAGATAAAATAGGATTTTTCAAAAGAGGACGCCCTACTATTCCTAACCGCAAAGTTCCTCCGGCTACCGGTTCTTCTGTAGTAATTCTCTGTAACAAAACATCAACACTATTATATATCCCCCAAATTAAAGTTATCAGAAAAAAGATAACCAGCCCTCTTTTAGTCCAAGAGAAATTTAGCCAAGTATCCTTCAAAGAGTTAAGCCAGTTATGCATCGCAGTAATTATTTCTCTCAAAAGACAAAATATTCTCCGGTCTTTATCCTACCTTTAATTGCCAAAAAGAAATTATTATAAATAAAGCAACCAACACAAAGGTGGCAATAAAAAGACTTTTTTCTAAACCTCGCCTAGTTCCATAAAACTGAGTAGATACACCACCTAAAATTCCAATTCCTCCACCTCTTTGTTGAAGCAATATTAATACTATAACCGCTATTCCTATGATTATTTGTGCTATACCCAAATAAAAACTCATTATTATTGCATCAGGTGTTAATAAATTTATTTTACCCAACGAAGAAAACTGTTAAAAATACTAATAATTAGAGAGGCGCCTAACCATACTATAGAGGAGTGAATAACTAATTCAGGGAAGAAAAAACCTGCTGTCTTCAAGATTATCAGGTTGATGACCACAGAAAATAACCCCAAAGTAATCCAAATTAAGGGCGCTGAGAAAAAACGAAGTATGGGTTTTATCAATAAATGTAATAGAGTCAAAACTAGGGCTAACAGAACCAATTTGGAAAAATCTCCCTGAAAATAAAAATCCTGAAAATAATACTGGAATACTTTCTCACAAACTACTAAGGCAGCTATATTGAGGAAAATTCCTACAAAAATTCTCTTAATCAAGGCAAACATAAACTATATCAGAGTATAGAACAAAAAAGAAAAAAAGTCAAAAACATTAAGGATAATCTAAAGAGAAAAGTTGTCGAGTATTACGGGCAGTTAATTCTAATATATCCTCTGTAGTTTTGTTTCTGACTTGGGCTATTTTAGCAGCAATCTCTGTAACATAAAAAGGATTATTTCTCTGTCCTCTGTAAGGAACAGGTACTACATAAGGAGCGTCTGTTTCTATCAAAATTCTGTTTAGAGGAACCTCTTGAATTGTTTTATCTAACTGGGATGAATAAGTGATAACTCCGGAAAAACCTATATAAAATCCTGTTTGGATAACCTGTTTCGCCTCTTCTGGGGTGCCGGTAAAAAAGTGAAATACTCCCGTGCCTTTATAGTGTTCTTCTCTTAAAATATCCAATGCCTTCTGATATAACCCTCTAATATGAAGAATTAAAGGAAGGTGAAATTGCTGCGCTGCTTTAATTTGCTGACGAAACACTTTTTCCTGTTGTTGTTTATAAAAATCTTGTTCAGCAGAAGAAAAGTTTTTCAGATAACTATAATCCAAACCACACTCACCAATAGCCACTACTTTAGGATACTGAACCAATTGTTCCCATTGTTCTCCCCATTGTTCCGCCTCTATTTTATCTCCCGGAATTTCCTTCTTATCCGGGTTAAAAGCAGAAAAAGTGTGACTGGGATGAATACCTACAGAAGCCCAACAATGGGAACAATTTTGGGCTATTTCTATTGCTTTTAGCGAAGTAGCATAACAAGTTCCTACATTAATAACAAAAACGTCTACTTTTTCCAGCTGTTTTATTAAATCCTCTCTATCTTTATCAAAAGCAGCCAAATTTAAATGACAATGAGAATCAAATATCATATTTTAGGAAACAAAGGAGCACTTCTTTTTAGAGCTATTTTCTGGTTTAGCCACCGTTCAGGAGAACGCTCCTCTAATTGCAACAAGCGGAGAATTTTTTCCGCAGTGTGGGGCATCACTGGCAACAGCATTAAGGTAATAATGCCTAAAATATACACTAACCTTCCTAAAATCACAGGGAATTCTTCTGTGTCTTTCTTTTCCCAAGGCCTACTTTCACTGATATACTTATCACAATAGGCAACTAACTCATTAGCCACTGCTACTGCCTCATTAAATCTAAAACTCATCATCAATTGTTTGTACTTATCCCAAGATTGAGCAACAAAAGAACTATCTCTGTTATTAACAATTATTTGTCCTCCGTATTGTTCCCCTAAAGATAAAATACGAGACACTAAATTACCTAATCCCTGCGCCAAATCGCTGTTATATCTTTCTTGTAATCTTTGTTTAGAAAAATCTCCATCTTCTCCAGGAGAAATCTCTCGAAGCAGAAAATAGCGTATAACTTCAGGGTCGTATTCTTTAACTAATTCTAAGGGATCTATCGCCCCTCCGGAAGATTTAGAAATTTTCTGGCCATTAATAGTAAGATAACCATGAACAAAAATAGTAGAAGGAAGCCGAATTCCTGCTGACAGCAACATTGCCGGCCAATAAACAGCATGGAAACGAGTAATACCTTTTCCTATAAAGTGAATAATCTTATCTGATTTCTCCCACCATTTGCGAAACAGGTCAGAATTCTCGGCATAACCTAAAGCTGTAATATAGTTGGCTAAAGCGTCAAACCAAACATAAATAACTTGGGAATTATCCCCCGGCACAGGAATCCCCCAGCCAGATGCTCTCTTCATAGAACGAGATATACTAAAATCTTCCAATCCCTGATGAATAAAACTGACTATTTCATTTCTTCGGGAAACAGGAACAATCTCTAC
>JAGGZF010000013.1 GCA_021162155.1 bacterium | reverse complement strand
TGTGGATTAGTAGGGAAAATGTCTAAGGTCTTAAAAATAAAAAATAAATAATAAAATTTTAAGAAAATTAAAAATATGGCTGAAAAAGAAAAATTTGTAAGAACTAAGCCCCATATGAATATAGGTACCATTGGTCACATAGACCATGGTAAAACTACTTTGACTGCTGCTATTCTCCACGTTCTTCACTTAAAGGGGTTGGCTAAAAAGGAGTTGTCAGTAGATGAAATAGATAAAGCTCCAGAAGAGAAAACTAGGGGAATAACTATTAATGTTCACCACTCAGAATACGAAACCGATAAAAGGCACTATGCTCATATTGATTGTCCGGGGCATGTGGACTACATCAAGAATATGATTACAGGTTCTGCTCAAATGGATGGTGCCATTTTGGTAGTTTCTGCTCCAGATGGACCAATGCCCCAAACATTCGAGCACGTGCTTTTAGCCAGACAAGTAGGAGTGCCTGCTATTGTAGTGTTTCTTAACAAAGTAGATTTAGTAGACGACCCTGAATTAGTAGATTTAGTAGAAACCGAAGTGAGAGAATTACTGGATAAATATGGTTATCCCGGAAAAGAAGTTCCTGTTATTAAAGGTTCAGCATTGAAGGCCTTAGAGGCAAAATCAATAGACGATCCTGCTGTTAAACCTATCTTGGAACTATTAGATGCAATTGATAATTACTTCCCTGATCCAGTAAGGGATGTAGATAAGCCATTCTTAATGCCTATAGAAGATATTTTCTCTATCGAAGGTAGAGGAACTGTAGTTACAGGAAGAGTAGAGAGGGGCAAATTAAAGTTAAATGAAGAAGTTGAGATAGTGGGTTATCGTCCTACTACTAAAACAGTAGTTACCGGAATTGAGATGTTTAATAAGAGTATGGATGAAACCCAAGCAGGTGATAATGTGGGATTGTTGTTAAGAGGTATTAAGAAAGAGGATGTAAGAAGAGGTCAGGTAATTGCTAAACCGGGATCTATTACTCCTCATACAGAATTTGAATCAGAGGTATATATCTTAACCAAAGAGGAAGGCGGTCGACATACTCCTTTCTTCACTGGATATAAACCTCAATTCTATATCAGAACTGCAGATGTTACCGGAGAAGTTACTTTGCCTCAAGGAGTAGAAATGGTAATGCCGGGAGATAAAGTAAAATTTACAGTAAAACTAATAGCACCAGTAGCATTAGACGAAGGATCCCGATTTGCTATAAGAGAAGGAGGAAGAACAGTGGGTGCAGGAGTTGTAACAAAAATCTTGAAATAACAATTATTTATTCCTGTATTTCTGGAGAATTCTGACTATCCAAGAACTATTACTGCTCTCAGAAATAGAATAGGGCAGAAGCAATAAGAATTATTAATTGCTCTTAAAAATTTCCGCTTTATTTACCCTAATAAATTAACAATTAGATTATAAATTCCGTGAGTCCTCAAAAAATTGCAGAGCAACAGAAAGTAAGAATAAAGGTAAAGGGTTATGACCACCGGATATTGGATAACTCCTGCCGTCAGATAATAGATACTGTAATCCGGTACGGAGGAGAAATAATTGGTCCTATTCCTTTACCTACTGAGATTCATCGTTATACTGTGAATCGGGCAACTTTTATTAAGAAGGATTCACGAGAGCAGTTTGAAATGAGGATTCATAAGAGATTAATAGAAATTGTTAATCCGACCCAGAGAACTATAGAAGCATTAACAGAACTTACTCTTCCTGCTGGAGTAGAGATAGAGGTTAGGATGTAAGTAGTTCCTTTTATTGAGGAAAGGAAGAGCTGGGCGTGAGCCCAGTTTTTCAATGAAAACTTGAAGTTATTATGAAGTTTATTTTAGCAACAAAAGAAAAAATGTCTCAGATTTGGAATGAATCTGGGGAAGTTATCCCTGTTACTATTCTTCAAGCAGGTCCTGTTAAAATAACCAAGATAAGAACCATAGAGAAAGATGGCTACAACGCTGTGCAATTGGGTTTTGGCTTTAAGAAAAAACTTAACCGTCCCCTTTCAGGAATATTAAAAGGATTAGGGAAGTTTAGATGGTTAAGGGAAATAAGGATAAAAGGGGAGTTAGACAAACAATATAAAGTAGGAGATGAAATAAAGGTAGATATATTTCAAAAAGGAGACAAGGTGGTGATTACAGGAATTTCCAAAGCAAAAGGATTTCAGGGAGTGGTTAAAAGACACGGATTTCACGGAAGTGATGCTTCTCACGGAACAAAAGATAGATTAAGGGCTCCGGGTTCTATTGGAGCCACTACTCCCTCCCGGGTTCCTAAAGGAAGGAAGATGGCTGGGAGAATGGGAGGAGAAAGAATAACTGTTAAGAATTTAGAGGTAGTGAAAGTAGAACCAGAAAAAAACTTGTTATACTTGAAAGGCGCGGTTCCTGGACCTCGAGGGTCTTTAGTGATAATAAAATCTCAGTAAAGAATATGAAAACTGATATCTATAATTTACAGGGTCAAAAGGTAGCAGAAATAGATGTTCCTTCTGAAATTGCTGATATAAAATTTAATCCTGATTTAGTTCATCAGGTGTACAGGGTTTATTTATTTAATCGGAGAAAACCGCTTGCTTTTACTAAAGATAGATCAGAAGTGAGAGGAGGAGGGAAAAAACCTTGGCCCCAGAAAGGGACAGGCCGTGCTCGTCATTCATCTATTCGTTCTCCTTTATGGAAGGGCGGAGGAGTAACCTTTGGACCTCGACACAAAGAAGAAAACAGGAAATTAAAGATAAACAAGAAAGTAAAGAAAAAAGCCCTAACAATGGTTTTTAATCAAAAGATAAAAGATGGTGAGGTTATTGTATTGGATAAATGGAATTTTAAGGAGAATAAAACAAAAGAAGCAGATAAAATTTTAAAAATGTTATTATCTTCTAAAGTTAAATCTCTGCGGGGGAAATCTTCTTTACCAAAAGTTTTAATAATTTTAGATGAAGAACAGAAAGAAATTAAAAAGATAGTGAGAAACCTTCCTTATGTTAGCACAGTTTTCCTGAATAATTTAACTATTGTAGAATTATTGAATCATAAGTTTGCTCTTTTTGATAAGAAAACAGGAGAGAAGATAATAAATTTGATTTCTGTCAGTTAAAATTATGGCTTTCAATATATTTAGCAGAAGAAAAACATCTTCTCAAAGAGAGTCCTCTCCAGAACCAAAGAAAAAAGAGAAAAGAGTTGAAACTTCTGCAACTGGAGAAAAGAGAACAACAGAAAAGGTAAAGGCAAAAGTTTCTGGAGGAGAAAATTGGAGAGAGGTTATTATTCATCCTCATTTAAGCGAGAAGTCAACTCGGCTAATGGGAGACAACCAGTATGTTTTTAGAGTTTATAAGAATGCCAATAAAAGTGAGATAAAGAAAGCCGTAGAAGCTATTTACAAAGTTAAAGTTGCTAAAGTTAATATTGTGCGTAGTCCTGCTCCTGTTCGTCATTTTCGCAATCAAAGAAACACAGGGGAGCGAAGAAAAAAAGCAATTGTTACATTAAAGAAAGGATATAAAATAGAATTTTAATTTATGAAGAGATATAAACCTACAACTCCAGCGCGTCGTCACTATACAGTGGCAGACCAGTCAAAAATTACCGCTACAGAGCCCTTTAAGCCCTTAACTCATTTTATTCACAGAAAGAAAGGAAGGTCTAAAGGAAAAATTTCAGTGCGTCATAAAGGAGGAGGAAATAAAAAATTATATCGAGAAATAGCGTTTGGGCAGGAAAAGAAGGGTGTTCCCGGTGTAGTTAAGAGTATAGAGTATGATCCTTTTCGCTCTGCCTTTATAGCGCTTGTTTCTTATAAAGATGGTGATTGGCGTTATATTTTGGCTCCGGAGAAATTACAAGTAGGAGATGAAATTATCTGCAAGGAAGATGCCCCCCTGAAGATTGGCAATAGGTTAGCATTAAAGAATATACCAGTAGGCACAATGGTTCATAATGTAGAGTTGCAAGCGGGCGCAGGAGGTAAATTAGGAAGGTCTGCCGGTACATTGATACAAGTAGTAGCGCAAGAAGGAAATTATACTTACTTAAAGTTACCTTCTTCTGAAGTCAGAAAAGTAAGCAATAAATGTTATGCTTCAATAGGCCAATTATCCAATATAGAACATAACTTAGAAAGTTTGGGAAAGGCAGGCAGAGTTCGTCATCTGGGTATCAGGCCTACAGTAAGAGGTTCTGCAATGAATCCTCGAGAACATCCTTATGGTGGAGGCGAAGGAAGGGCTAAAAGAGGCACTAAGAGACCAAAGGATATATGGGGAAATATTACAGGAGGTCGTAAGACAAGAAAGAAGAAGAAATATTCTGATAAGTTAATAGTTAGTAGGAGAAAGAAGAAGAAAAAATAAAAATTTAGATTTAAATAAGTTAATATAGTATAATAAGGATTATATAAAGATATGTCTCGCTCACTTAAAAAAGGTCCCTACGTACATCCTAAATTATTGAAGAAAATTTCCCGAATGAAGCCGGGAGATAAAACTCCTATTAAGACCTGGTCTAGGGATTCGGTTATTACCCCAGAAATGGTGGGATTTGTTTTTGCTGTTCACAATGGGAAAGATTTTATCAGAGTAGAAGTAAAAGAAGAGATGGTTGGCCATCGTCTGGGAGAATTTGCTCCTACCAGAAAATTCATTAAACATGGAGGAAAAATGCAGAGAGCACTGGAATCCAAAATGAAAACAGCAGAGCAACAACCAGAAGCAAAGATAGTTAAAGTTAAAACTTAATTTGTAGATTATGGAGGTAAAAGCAATATTAAAGTATTTAAGGATATCTCCTCGCAAGATTCGACCAATAGCTAATTTGCTTAAAGGATTAGATGTGGGGGAGGCAGAAGCGCAATTAAAATATCTCACCAAGAGAGGAGCCCGGCATTTAGAGAAACTGCTTCATTCTGCTGTAGCGAATGCTGGACACAATTTTCATTTAGATAAAGAAAATCTTTATATAGCCAATATTAAAGTAGATGAGGGACCTTCTCTGGTTCGATATATGCCCAGAGCCAGAGGCGCTGTCTCTCTTATTAAAAAAAGAAGTTCCCATATCACTTTAATACTTAGAGAGAAAAAAGAGAGAACGGCTGGTTCTAAACTTATTACTAAAGAAAAGAAAGAGAAAGGACGTTCTTCATCAGAGAAAACAAAACGAACAAAGAAAAAGCAGAAAATTGTTAGCCCTCGGAAAAAGGAGACAAGAGAAAAGAAAGTTGCCCCTAAAGTTGTGCCTAAACATACCATTTTTAGAAGAAAAGCAATTTAATTATTATGGCTCAATCCACTTCACCACATAGTTTTAGATTAGGAATTAAAAAGAACTGGAGTTCCAGATGGTTAAATTTGAAAAACACCCCACAATTATTGGAGGAGGATTATAAAATTCGAAAATTTATCCTTAAAAGAGATAAAGAATTAAGAATTGAGAATGTAGAAATAGAGAGGCAGGGGAACAGTATTAAGATAATTATTCGAACTGCTCGTCCCGGTTTGTTGATAGGCAGGAAGGGAAAGGGAATAGAGTTGCTGAAGAAGGGAATAAATAAAATCTTGAAAAACAAATACCAAGTTAATCTTTCTGTAGAGGAAATCAAACACCCCGAAACTTCTGCTCAAATAATGGCCCAAAGTGCAGCAGAAGATATAGAAAGAAGAATTTCTTATCGTAGAGTTATGAAAAGATATCTTTCCAGAATAATGCAGCACAAAGAGGTGTTAGGTGCTAAAATTATGATTTCAGGCAGATTAGATGGAAATGAGATTGCCAGAGACGAATGGCTAAGAGAAGGAAAATTGCCTCTTTCTACTTTAAGAGCCAATATTGATTATGGATTTGCTGAAGCCCATTGCACCTACGGTACTATAGGTATTAAAATATGGATTTATAAAAAAGAGGATTAAAATTATGTTAGCACCAAAGAAAGTCAAGCATCGCAAATGGCAAAAAGGAAGGTCTCGCAATCGTCAGGTAGAGACCAGAGGAACTGAGTTAGTTTTTGGTTCTTATGGGTTAAAAGCCCTTTCTGAAACTTGGTTGTCCTCCCAGCAGATAGAGGCAGCTAGAAAAGTAATAGCGCGTTACTTGAAAAAAGAGGGAAAGGTTTGGTTAAGAGTTTTTCCGGATAAACCTATAACCAAAAAACCCCCTGAAGTGACTATGGGAGGAGGAAAGGGGTCAGTAGAGTATTATGTAGCACCTGTGAGACCTGGTCGAATTTTGTTTGAGATTGATGGTGTTTCAGAAGAGAAAGCGCGAGAGGCCTTTAGGTTAGCATCTTCTAAATTGCCTCTTAAAACTCAATTTGTTAAATCATAATTTTGTTAAGTTATTAACTATGAAAGCCAGTGAATTGAGGAATAAAAGTTGGGAAGAATTACAGCAACTTCTGGTGGATTCTAAAAAGAAACTCCATAATCTACGAGTTAATTTAGCGGCCGGCAAAGTAAAGAATATTAAAGCCATAAAGCATTTAAAGAAAGACATAGCCCGGATATTAACTATTCTTAACGAAATGAAATCTTCTGTGAAGTAATCTTAATTTGTTAATTATCTTTATTGTTTATGTCTACTACAAAAACTTCTAAAAGAAAATTGAAAGGGATAGTAGTTTCCGATAAGATGCAGAAGACAGTAGTTGTTAAGGTAACCAGATTGAAGTTCCATCCTAAATACAAGAAGTATTATCGGGTAAGCAAGAAGTTCAAAGCCCATGATGAGGAAAATCAGTGTCGGGTAGGAGATAAAGTAATAATAGAAGAGACAAGGCCTATTTCTAAAGAAAAAAGGTGGAAAGTTGTTGCCATTATAAAATAATAAAAAGAAAAGAAAGTTATGATTCAACCACGAACAATATTAAAAGTAATAGATAATAGCGGAGCAAAGCTAGTCAGATGTTTTACAGTATTAGGTGGTTCTTATAAGAAATATGCCCGTATAGGAGATGTAATAGTGGCTTCTGTGCAAGTAGCAGAGCCGAGAAGAGAAGTGAAAAAGGGAGATGTAGTTAAGGCAGTAGTAGTATGGCAGAAGAAACCATTTAGAAGAAAAGATGGGTCTTATATCCGTTTTGATGAAAATGCTGTAGTGATAGTTAATAATAAGATGGAGCCCGTAGGTAATAGATTATTAGGAGTTTTGCCGAGGGAGATAAAAGAAAATGCAAAATTTAGTAAGATAGCCGCTTTGGCTCCAGAGTTTGTGTAATATTAGTTATTTGTAGAAATATGACTTTAAATATCAAAAAAGGAGATACAGTTATTATCAGGAAGGGAAAGGATAAAGGAAAGACAGGAAAGGTTATTAAAGTGCTACCTAAAGAGAATCGGGTGGTAGTAGAGGGTTTAAATTTGGTAAAAAAAATTAAAAGAGCAAAGAAAGTAGGAGAGAAGGGAGAAATTGTAGAAGTTCCTCGTCCTATTTCCAGGGCTAATGTAATGCTTATTTGTCCTTCTTGTAAAAAACCCACTAAAATAGGAGTAATAAAAGAAGGAGATAAAAAGTTTAGAAAATGTAAAAAATGTGGTGCTAAAATCTAAATCTATGGAATCCTCATATTCAGAACAATTTAAGAAGATAGTAATTCCAGAAATGAAGAAGATGTTTGGCTATCATAACGAAATGGCCGTGCCTAAAATAGAAAAGGTAGTACTTAATGTAGGTATAGGAAGAATGTTAAATAAGGCCTCTAATAAAGAAGCAATATTACAAAAAGTATCTGAGCAATTGGCTTTAATCTCTGGCCAGAAACCAAGTATTAGGCCAGCGCGAAAATCCATAGCCAGTTTTAAAATAAGAAAAGGTATGCCAGTTGGGTTGAAAGTGACCTTAAGAGGAAAAAGAATGGAAGATTTTATTTATAAATTTATTAATATAGTACTGCCCAGAATAAGAGATTTCTGGGGTATTCCTTTGTCTAATATTGACGAACAGGGAAATTTAAATTATGGTATTAAAGAGCATTTAGTTTTTCCTGAAATAAGCCGGGAACAAGATATTGTTCCTTTCGGGGTAGAGGTAACTTTTGTGACTACTACTAAGGATAGAAAGAAAGCGATAGCGCTTTATCGTCTGTTGGGCTTTCCTCTAAAAAATAAAGAAGAAAAGTAAAATTAATTCTTATGGCAAAAAAATCAGTAATAGCAAGAGCAAAAAAGAAACCTAAATACTCAACTAGAATTGTACGACGCTGCTGGCGTTGTGGAAGGAAAAGAGGATATATGAGGCAATTCGGATTGTGCAGGATTTGTTTTAGAGAATTGGCTTCAAAAGGAGAAATTCCGGGAGTAAAAAAAGCAAGTTGGTAAAATTTATTGTGTAAAGTATTATGACTGATCCTATCGCTGATATGTTAGCCAGAATAAAAAACGCTTTAGCGGTAAAAAAGAATACCGTGAAGGTTCCTTTTTCTAAAATAAAATGGGAGATTTTACAAATTCTGAACAGAGAAGGGTTTATAGGTAATGTAAGAAAAGTAGGTCGAATTCCTAAAAGAGTCATAGAGATAGAGTTACTTTACGACGAGAATAAAAAGCCCCAGATAACGGAAATTAAAAGAATTTCTAAACCTTCTAGAAGAGTATATAAGAAAGCATCAGAATTATGGCCCGTTAAGGCAGGAAGGGGAATTCAAGTAGTTTCTACCTCTCAGGGCATAATGACTCAGAAAGAAGCCCGCAAAAAGGGTATAGGAGGAGAAATTTTAATTGAAATATGGTAATTTTATGAGTAGATTAGGAAAAAAACCTATAATAATACCAGAAGAAGTAGAATTACATATTGAAGACGGAATAGTAAGAGTTAAGGGCCCCAAAGGAGAACAAGAGTTGGAAGTTCCGCCAGATTTTGAAATTTCTGTGAAAGGGAATCAGGTATCAGTAACACCTAAAGTGTTTAATAAATTTACCAGAAAGATGTGGGGTACATTGCGTTCTTTGTTAAATAATCTAATAATAGGTGTAAAAGATGGTTTTGTGAAGAAATTGGAAATAAATGGTGTAGGTTATAAGGCCTCTGTAGAAGGAAAGAATTTAATACTGAAAATCGGCTATATTAACCCGGTAACCCTACCAGTGCCAGAGGGCTTGGAAGTGTCAGTAGAAAAGAATATTATAACAGTTAGCGGTTTATCTAAAGAGAAGGTAGGGCAATTCGCTGCTGTTATTAGGTCTCAAAGGCCGGTAGAACCTTATAAAGGTAAAGGTATTAAATATGTCGATGAAGAGGTAAGAAGAAAAGCGGGTAAGAAGTTAGCCGGTACCACATAAATCTTATTAGTTTGTCTTTATAAAATTTTCTTCTGAAATTATGAAAATTAAGAAAAAACAATTAAGAAAAAGACGCCATTTAAGAATAAAAGCCAAAATTAAGGGCACTTTACAGAGGCCTCGTTTATCAGTTTTTCGCTCTCTTAATCATATTTACGCCCAATTAATAGATGACGAAGCAGGAAAAACCTTAGTGGCAGTATCAGATAGAAATATAAAAGATAGTTCAGGAAAAACGAAAGGAACAAAGACAGAAATAGCAAAAAAAGTGGGATTACTTTTAGCAGAAAAAGCAAAGCAACATAAGATAACTAAAGTAGTGTTTGACAGAGGTGGGTTTAAGTATCACGGAAGGATAAAGGCGGTGGCAGAAGGTGCTCGCGAGGGAGGGTTGCAATTTTAATAAACTTGTATGTATATTTAATAAATTTGTATGTAAATATGTATAAAAGAAGAGTAAAAGTTAATATGAAGCCGGAATTCGAGACTACTATTTTAGATATTGCTCGAGTTGCTCGTGTTACTGCCGGAGGAAAAAGGTTGAGTTTTAGGGCTACAGTAGCAGTAGGAAAACCAGAATCTTTTCAGGTTGGCATTGGGATAGAAAAAGGAAAAGATGTGGCTCAGGCAATTCAAAAAGCAACTAGAGTTGCTCAGAAAAATTTAATTACGGTTCCTGTTGTAGGAGCAACAATTCCTCATGAGGTGGTGGCAAAATATTCTGCCGCTAAAGTATTGTTAAAACCGGCTAAAAAAGGAAAAGGTATTATAGCGGGGGGAATAGTAAGAGCAATACTAAAGTTGTCCGGAATTCCTAATGTTACTGCTAAAGTGTTAGGAAGAACTAATAACCCTATTAATAATGCCAGAGCCACTATTTTGGCGCTTAAATCATTGAAACCATTAAAGAAAAATAATAAAGAGAAAGAGAAAGAATAGTATTAAATATGCAAATTCATCAACTACAACCATTAACAAAACAGAAGAAAAAGAAAAGAATAGGGAGAGGTGGTAAACGAGGAACTTATTGCGGAAGAGGAATGAAAGGACAGAAATCTCGGGCAGGAGCCAAGATAAAACCTCAAATAAGAGAAATAATTCTGAAGTTTCCTAAAAAAAGAGGAACTAAATTTCCTGTTAAAAAGGAAAAAGCTGTAGTAGTTACCTTGTCAGATATTAAGAGAAAGTTTCCTCAGGGCGGTACTATTACTCCCAAAAAATTGGAAAAAGCAGGGCTAATCCATTTAGCCAAACACAAGAAGGTTCCTGTTAAGATTTTACAGCCGGTAGAAATAGATAAACAATATATAATTAAAAAATGCTTAGTTTCTCGAAAAGTTCAGGAGGTTATTGTTCAGGCCGGAGGAAAAGTAGAAACAAAATAAAAATAAAGATAAGATTATGTTCCAAAAATTAATAGGGTTGTTAAAAACACCTGATTTAAGAAAAAAAGCGCTTATAATAATTGCACTTTTATTAGTGTTTCGTTTGATGGCTACCATTCCCTTGCCTGGAGTTAATCATGAGAAATTAGCGCAATTTTTTGAGGCAAATCAGATATTTGGACTGTTTAACATTTTCACCGGTGGCGCTTTAAGTAAGATCTCTATAGCCTTTTTAGGTATAGGGCCCTATATTACAGCCAGCATTATAATGCAACTTTTGACTATAGTTTTCCCTAATCTAAAAGAATTATTTTATGAGGGTACAGATAAAGAAAGAGCGCAGTTCGAACAATATACCAGATTATTGACTATTCCTTTGGCAGCCCTTCAGTCCTTAGGATTTTTGTCTTTATTACGTTCTCAGGGAGTTATCACGATTGGTTCTCCCTTTGATTTAATAAGAAATGTAATTATTGCTACTGCCTCTAGTATTATCTTGATGTGGTTTGGAGAATTGATTACAGAACAAAAATTAGGGAACGGTATTTCTCTAATAATATTCTCTGGTATAGTAGTTAATTTACCCCGTCAATTTTTTCAAACATTTGTTAGTTTAGACCCCACCAGAGTTCCTAATTTAATAGTGTTTTTGGCTATGAGTTTATTGATAGTACTAGGAATAGTGATAGTAGCCAGAGGAGAAAGGAGAATTAAGGTTAATTATGCTAAACAAGTGCGAGGAACTAAAATCTATGGCGGTGCGGCTACCTACATACCTATGAGAGTTAATCAGGCGGGAATGATTCCTATTATTTTTGCTATGTCCATATTGATGTTTCCTCAACTTATAGGACAATTTTTAGCTAGAAGTCAAAATGCTATTATCTTGAAAATTGTTAGTGTGATAAAAGATTTTGGCCCTAACTCTTGGGTCTATTTAGTGTTGTATTTTCTTTTAGTGGTATTCTTTACTTTCTTTTATACTTCTATTACCTTTGAACCCGATTCCTTAGCTGATAATTTACAAAAAAGAGGCGGATTTATTCCCGGTTATCGTCCGGGTAAAACCACCAGTCAGTTTTTGTCTGCTATCAGCAGGAAGGTTACTCTTTTTGGGGCAATTTTCTTGGGTTTAATAGCAATCTTACCTATAATTTTACAAAGAATAACCGGGATTACTACTATGGCTATTAGCGGCGCTTCTTTGATTATTATGGTAGAAGTTGCTATTGAAACTATGAGAGCCATAGAAGCGCAATTAATCATTAGGGAATACG
>JAGGZF010000075.1 GCA_021162155.1 bacterium | reverse complement strand
TCTGGTTGAGAAGTAGTATAAGGAGAACCCACATAACAAGTAGGACAATTCTCATCACAATCCTCTCCTTTCCACCAATAATGTCCATCTCCATCACAATCCTGAAAAATAGGGCAAGGAGGGTCGCCTTCCAAAGTTCCCGGAAGACAGGGGGCATATCCCATTCCCGGTCCCCAAGGTTCACATTCAATTACTCCGGGTTCTTTCCACAAAAGAGGGTTGCCTAAATTATATTTAGACATATCTTTTAAGCCCAGTTTGCCCCATAGTTTCGCCTGAACAGGGGCGCGAATAGAAGCCGTTAATTGCGATGCTTGAAGAGAAGAATCCTCTTTTGGAGAAGACGGAATAAGAGAAGGAATTTTTTCCAGAGAGGAACTTTCAGGAAGGGAAATAGATGAGGGGGTTGCTGTGTGATGGTGCCATATAATGCCACCTACTAAAATTATCCCTATTACTAAATAAAGAAGATTGTGTAATTTCATATTTTTAAAAATTTATTTTTCTCTTTTCATTATAACATATTTATAACATATTTTGAGATAATAAAGTTTGGTTTAATGCTTTCCACTGATTTAAGGAGAGTTCTTGAGCCCGCGCCTGGAGGGGAATTTTTAGTTGAAGAAAAATTTGCTGGAGTTTTTGCACAGGAAGAGAGAGTTGTTGCGAGATATTAGTTATTAAGTATTTTCTCTTATGGGAAAACCCTGCTTTTACTAAGCGGAGAAAAGAAGAGGAAAGGTGATTCTGAATGGGAATAAGTTTGATTATTGCAGAATCTACTTTTGGTCTTGGCCAAAATGCCTTGCGTGATACAAAAGTTATAAGTTGAACTTCTGCTTGCAATTGAGTTAGTACTGCCAAGAGATTCATTTGAGGGGGAGAGGCAGTAATTCTTTGGGCTACTTCTTTTTGAACCATTAAAATAATAAGTTGAGGTTTCTGGGGCAACTGCAGTAATAAACGAATTAAATAAGAGGTGAGATAATAGGGAATATTTCCTACTACTTTATAACATTTGTTAGAGAGGAGGTTATATAATTGAGAGTTATTATCCCGGAGCAACTTTCTAATATCAGCGGAAATTAAAGAGAGATTAGGAGAAGGAAATTTTTGAAGAAGATATTCTACCAACTCTTTATCTTTTTCTACTGCAATAATCTGTGCTCCGGTAGAGAGAAGTTTTTCGGTCAAAAAACCAGTTCCCGGTCCTATTTCTAATATGATGTCTTGAGGTTTGATTTCTGCCGCTTTGATAATTTGATTAGCAACAGCCGGAGAACGAAGAAAAACTTGTCCCCATTGTTTGCGAGGGCGGAAGGCAGTTTTCTTGACTAACTTCTTTCTTGTGCTATAATTTCTCTTGCGAGACATTTCTCTTTTATTTGAATAAATAATACCATTCCTACTTATTTTCTACAATTTCGTCAATATTGGCAGAAATTAGCGCAGAATATCCGGAAATACGGGGAAGTTTTAGAAAAAAACTTCCCCCAACCTGCTTCAGAAGATCAGGTATTTCCTGTGGTAGTTAGATTTTTAGTAGTTTTCCTAATTTTTTCTTTATTTTTAGGTAATAGATATATTGATTCGCATATATTAGTATTACAGCGGGAGGGTGGAGAGGAATTAACTAAAGAAGAGAGGCCAGATATAAAAGGCAAGAATAACTTTTCCGAGAGAACTGCTTTTATCTTTTCTGATGTTTTGGCTGTTGATGGGAGGACTATTCAGGACAAAGAAAAAGGGTTTTCTCCAGAGGAATGGAGAGATTTTTTCGTAGTACTAAATGATGATACCTTGTGGGCTAGTAAATCTCTTATTAACTCTTATGTGCCGGTGTTTCAGAGGCATGGCTTGATAGAATATACTGTACAAAAGGGCGACACTTTGGGGAAAATTGCTGCTAATTTTGGTGTTAGTCTAAAGACTATTCTCTGGGCTAATAACCTTAATTCTAAGACACTTATTAAGCCCGGACAGAAGTTAGTTATTTTACCTGTTTCTGGAATTTTACATAAAGTAAAGAAAGGAGAAACCTTGAGTTATATTGCCAAGAAATACAGAGCGGCAATAGAGGATATCTTGGCGTTTAATAATTTACAAGCAGATGAACAGATAAGGATAGGGCAGAAATTGATTATTCCTGAAGGGAAAATCCCGGAAAGAGTTTCTTTAGCAGTACTTCATGGCCTTAAACCAATGGAAGATGATGTAAGCACGCTTCCTTCTTATTCTGGTTTTTATGCCTATCCTACTGTTGGATGGAACAGAGGAATCTTACATTATTATAATGCTGTAGATATTATAAATAGTTGCGGAACTCCTATTTATGCTGCAGCCGATGGAATGATTTTAAAGACTGGATACGATAGATGGTACGGGAAATATATTAAAATTCAGCACTATAATGGTACTATTACTGTTTATGGGCACTTGAGCGCTATTTTAGTGAAGGAGGGGGATATAGTGAAGAAGAAATCTTTAATTGGTAGAATGGGAGATACGGGTAATGCCCGAGGATGTCATTTGCACTTTGAAGTTCGGGGAGCCCGCAATCCCTTTGTTTTGAAAAAATAACTTTTTATTTAATATCTAATAAGTCCATTCTATAT
>JAGGZF010000066.1 GCA_021162155.1 bacterium | reverse complement strand
AGGAGTTAGCCCCTTTTTTGTTCTTTCCTTATTAATCCTGAAAAATTCCTTTTTAGTCAATAACACTTCTCCCCTCACTTCTATATGTTTAGGATATCGCTTCTTTAAAAAAGAAACTATATGATAAAGACCCATTTCCTGCAAATGATGAAGAACTTCCTCTTTATCTAATAATCGCAGAGGTATTGCTTCTATAGTTTTTAAATTCTGTGTTACATCTTCTCCTACTTTTCCATCTCCCCTAGTAGAACCCACTACAAAAACATCATCTTCGTATTCTAAAGAGATAGCCAACCCATCAAATTTCTGCTCACAATAAAAATCTATTTTCGCTGAGGGAGGAAGTAGTTTCTTAATTCTCTGATACCAATTTTCTATATCATCTCGGGAAAAAGCATCGTTTAGAGAAAGCATAGGGACCTTATGCTTAACCTTTTTAAAGAACTTTAAGGGCTTACCCGCTACTCTTTGAGTAGGAGAGTCAGGAGTTATTAATTCAGGAAATTGCTGCTCCAAATCATATAATTCTTTCTTCAAACTATCCAAGGCCTCATCTGAAATTAGGGATTTATTTAATACATGATAAGCATAACGGTAGCGGTTAATTTCCTTTCTTAAAACCTTAATTCTTTTTTCTGCTTCTTTCTTAGTCATATAGCGAAACAAGAAAAAATATATAAATTAGAGATAAACTTCTATACCTCTTTTTACTTTCCCTGATACTCCTATAGTTCTAATAATTCCTGTGCCTGTCTCTTCATTATAAGTATTCTCATATAAATCGGGAAGACAACACTTGGCTCCATTAGAAGGGAAAGGAGATTGAGGGGGGTTTATAGTACCTACAAATGTCTGATATAATTGCCATTCCATCGCGCTATCAGCTGCATAAAACGCTTCTACAGATCGGGAGGTTTCTGTTGCCAAACGCAGGTCCTTAGTAAAAATAGACATCAACATTAAACCTGCTATTAAAACAGCGCTCAATATCATTACAGACAATAAGAATACCTGTCCGGAAGGCCTCCTGGGCTGCATCTTTCTTAATTTTATCTTTGTTTTCATTTTTGGTTTTATTCCTCTTATAACCATATTATCCGCTAATTAGTTGTAAAAAGCGGGGAGTAACTGCTGTCTCTACACTCAAAGAATAATCTTGTTGTTTTACTGTAGTAGTTACCTCTAAAACTATAATAATAGTCGGCTGTTCAGGGGAAGAAGATTGTTTTATATAAAATCTCCCATAAGTTACTCTAAGATTAGGGTCAAATAAATCTAATTCATCTTGGTCGCCAATTCTCTGCTTAAGATTATCGTTTGTAAATCGATAACAGATTTGTTCTGTCTCTCCGGAAGCCACAAAGTGATTAAAACACAATTGCTCTCCTTCGTCTTGCAATTGAAAATCTCTGCCCATTCTTATTGCCCGAGCTATCATCTCTACATTATTCCTAATATTATTTTCAGCAGTCAAAATATTATAGCCGGTTCTCTCTCCTCTTAATACCGCCAGATAAACTTGAGAGATAGCCCCTATCACCAAGACAAAGATACCAGCAGATATTAAAACCTCTGCCAAAGTAAAACCACTAATATTTTTCTTTTGAAGAAATTTAAGCATTGATTTTCCTTTACATTTGCATCCACCTGTATAAATGATCTTCTGCTGTTATTTGGAACTTAATATTCTTACTGCGCCACTCAACTGTAGATAGAATTTTTAATTCATTATCATTAATTTTTTGTATAGTAATCTTTCTGAAAAAAGGAGAATTCTGGCCGGTGGAATAATTATAAAGATGAGTGACAGCATCAAACTTTAGGGACTTCCCTGAAAAAGGAACTAATTCTATGGGGTTATCATCAGCAGCATGTGATTCTATTATATATTCTCCATCTGTTAATCCATAATCCCAACTTCTATCTTCTCCGTTTATTTGGGCAATAAAATTGCTGTCCCTTATCTTTCTCACTAATTCTATTCCTTCTTGGGCTAACAAAGCGGCTTTTAATCTATCCTGAATAATCGTCACATTATATAAAGACCGACTTATCAGAACTAATCCTGACAAAATACCTATTATAAGAATAGTGATAGACACTAATGCCTCTATTAAAGTAAAGCCTCTTTTATTGAAATCTTTTATCATAAATCATTACTGGGAAAATTGAGGTTGTTTACTTATTTGACCGCTGGGAGAAATAGTCAAACGATAACAGATGTTAGGTTGGTTTTCTAAGCAGAGGGTTAATTCCGCCCTATCCCCGCCCAGAGAGGGATAAAAATAAAGTTTAGGGTCTGGAGGAACAAAACATAAAGATTCTACATTAGTTTCAGTAATTACTACTTCCTTTAATAGAATAACTTCTTCCTGCTCATCTTTTGAATATTTATTATCTCCATAATTTTTCCCTTCTTCGCAGAAGTCCTTGAAGAGAATAAACTTATTTTGGGGTAAATTATTCTTATCCCAATAAAGTCCCCAGCCGCAAATTTTCTGGGAAGTCGCCGGACTTTGCCACACTAACATTGCCTGCTCTTGTGCTCTTTTTACTTCAAATAAAACTTTATTTACTGCTCTGTTCAAATAATTAATTTTTTCCGCCTTTCTGTTATAAGCCAACATCATAGTCAATAAAACAGTAATAATGGACAAAGTAACCATCATTTCTATGATAGTAAATCCTGTAAATATTCTCTGTTTTTTTTCTCTAAACTTTTTACTAATATCCATTATAGCAAATTTAAATAACTTTTTATTATTATATCACCAAATAACATTATTGTCAGTGTGCCCGCTGTCAAAAAGGGAGCAAAAGGCAGATGGCTTTTGAGATTTTTCTTTCTCATCAGAATTAAAATAAAAGATACTAAGCCCCCTATAAGAAAAGACAACATCAGAGCCAATATTATTGCCGGCCAGCCCAAAATCATCCCTAAAAATGGAGCCAATAAAGCATCTCCCCAACCCATTGCTTTCTCTTTGCTTATTACTACTATTAAAGCAATGATAACAAATGAGGATATAATTCCCCAGAAAAAGGAAGAAAAATAGGACCAATTACCCCACAAGAAGTTATTCTCTCCTAAATAGCGATAGAAATAAGGCAAACATACAAAATTATAAGATTTCAATGAATATCCTATTATTATTCGCCAAATAAAAGTAATAATAGTGGCAGGAAAAAGCACTGGAGTTAAAATCAAATATCTCTTCCAGTCATATACAGATAAAATAATCAATACACTAATCCAATATAAAGAGATAAGAAAACTTACCAGCAATAAAGTTTTCTCTCCTAAAGAGAGATTAGTAATAATATTAAAGAAAGGAAGTCGTCCTAATCGCCAAGTTGCTCCGGCAAATAATAATCCTGTTATTAATTCTACCAATGGATACTGAACAGAAATTTTCTTTCCGCAGTGCCTACATTTTCCTCTTAAGATAAAAAAACTAATGATAGGAATTAACTCCCACCAAGACAAGGGAGTTTTACAATAAGGGCAATGGGATCTCCCTATAAAAGGAGATTCTCCAGTGTCTGCTCTATTAATAACTACATTTAAAAAACTACCAACAATACTTCCCCCAATAAAGGAAGTCAATTCATAAAGAAGAGACATTGAAAAAATTAAGGCTTAGTGCAGTAGATAGTATCTCCTGTATTAGAACCACAATCCAGTCCGTAAGTATCAATATTCGAAGGATAATCATTATCGATGTCTTCGTCTAAAGCAGGATCCTTTGTTTCCAGTTTTGCTCCTATAATATAATCCTGTCCGTCATCTGACCGAGCATACTCATAACTCTGCCCTACATTAGATAAAGGATCTTTAGGTATTCGAGATACTCCTATCCCGGTTTCTGGATTAGTAAGAATATCAGAAAAATCCTGCCATCCGTCAGGGTCGTTTAATCCCACTTGTGCCTCTGGATAAAAACCATATTTAGAATAATACAGCTCCAAAGCATTCTGAACATTTTTGATATCTGCGATACGGCGAGAATCCCGGGCTTTTGCTCTGGCTCCTCCCATACCTACTAAAATCATCGAAGCCAATAAGGCAATGATAGAAATTACTATTAACATTTCTATCAGGGTAAAACCTTTATTT
>JAGGZF010000065.1 GCA_021162155.1 bacterium | reverse complement strand
GAGGAAGAATGTAAAAAGAATAATAGGAAGGTTTTATGAAAATGGCGTTGAAAAGAGATAAAATTATTGGTAAAATAAAAACCTCTAGATCATGAAAGAATTTTTCAAACTACTTTGGAGAATTTGGCTTAAGATAGGTGATATACTAGCTTGGTGCTGGACTATTGTTTTACTAACTGTTGTCTATTTTGTGATACTGGGTCCCATAGCGATAATTATGAAAATATTACGGAAAGACCCCCTAAAGTACAAATTTAGTAAAGAGAGTTATTGGCTGGAATTGCCCAAAGATACATCAGAAGAAAGTTTTTATCATCAATTCTGATTTTCTTTAAATTTTTATGTATATTTTAGGAATTTCTTGTTTCTATCATGATGCAGCCGCTTGTCTAATAAAAGACGGCAAAATTATTGCGGCTGCCCAAGAAGAAAGATTCTCTAGAAAGAAGCACGATCAAAGTTTTCCTTTACGTGCTGTAAAATATTGTCTCAAAGAAGCTGGGATCACAGCTCAAGATTTAAATTATGTAGGATTTTACGATAAGCCCCTCCTAAAATTTGAGAGAATATTAAGCACCTATATTTCTGTTTTTCCCCGTGGGTTATTCTCTTTTTATCATGCTATGCCAATATGGTTAAAAAGAAAAATTTGGATACCTTATATAATACGCAAGGAATTAAATTATAAAGGGAAGATTATTTTTATTAATCATCATTTATCTCATGCTGCTAGCTCCTTTTTGGTATCTCCTTTTTCTGAAGCCGCTATTCTCACTATCGATGGAGTAGGAGAGTGGTCTACTGCTACTCAAGGTTTTGGAAGAGAGAATCAAATATACTTAACTCACGAAATACGATTCCCTCATTCTTTGGGATTATTTTATTCTGCTTTTACTTACTATCTGGGATTTAGAGTGAATAGTGCAGAGTATAAGATTATGGGGCTTGCCTCCTATGGAAAGCCTACTTTTTACGATTTAATTACTAAAGAGTTGATAACTATTCAAGATGACGGAAGCTTTAAGTTAAATATGAACTATTTTGCCTATCATTATGGGCTGGTAATGATAAATAGGAAATTTGAAAAATTATTTAGGCACCAAAGGAGAAAACCTACGGAAGCGATAACAGAATTTCACGAGAATGTGGCTGCATCATTACAAAAGATTACTAATGAAATTATGGTGAAATTAGCCCGCTCTCTTTACCAAAAAACAAAGATACCTAATCTGTGCTTAGCTGGTGGTGTGGCTTTGAATTGTGTAGCTAACGGTAAGATATATGAAGAGACTCCCTTTAAAAATATTTTTATTCAGCCTGCGGCTGGTGATGCTGGTGGAGCTGTAGGAGTTGCGCTTTATATATACTATTCTATTTTGAAACATAAAAGAGGATTTGTTTGGCCTCATAGTTACTGGGGGCCAGAGTTTACTAATCAAGAGATCCAGCAGTATTTGGATTCCAAAAGTATTCCTTATGAGAGATTGGACAAGGGAAACTTAATAAAGAAGGTAGCGCATTTATTGTCTCAGGGAAAAATTATAGGGTGGTTCCAGGGCAGGATGGAGTGGGGCCCCAGAGCGTTAGGTAACAGAAGTATATTAGCAGATCCACGTAATCCAGAAATGAAGGATATGATTAATAAAAGAATTAAGTTTAGAGAACCATTTCGACCCTTCGCCCCTTCCTTATTGGAAGAATATGCTGGAGAGTATTTAAAAATGGATGTTCCTAGTCCTTATATGCTTTTCACTACAGAGGTGAAAGAAAGTAAGAGAACAATTATTCCTGCTGTTACTCATGTAGACGGAACTGCTAGGCATCAGACAGTAAATAGGCAACAAAATTCATTGTATTATGACTTAATTAAGGAATTCTATAATATTACCAAGGTTCCGGTAGTTTTGAATACTTCCTTTAATTTAAGAGGAGAGCCTATAGTGTGTACTCCCTCTGATGCTTATTTATGTTTTATGCGTTCCGGTATGGATTATTTAGTGATGGGAAATTATCTTTTAGATAAAAAAGAACAGGCACCATTAAAAGAAAACTTACATTGGTACGAAATTTTTGAACCAGATTGAGGATATAATTAGATATGGCTACAAAGGACAGCCCAAATCAGCTCAAAAATTGTCTTTTTAGTATTGTAGTAGTTTTACTCTTTCTGGCTTTATTAGAATGTTCTCTTAGATTATGTGCGCAGTTCTTTTTGCGCCAAGCAGACCTAGATCCTTATGAAGTACCTAACTCTAAATGGGGATGGAGTCTAAAACCGGGATACTGTGCTTATCGTTATTCTCCAGATTCCGGCAGAAAGGAATTATTAGTTATTAATTCTAAGGGGTTTAGAGGGAAAGAGTTTACTCTTCACAAAGATCCTAATAATACTAGAGTTATAGTGATGGGAGATTCTGTAACCTTTGGTATTGTTCCAGAGAGTTGTCCTTATCCTGCTCAACTACAGAGGTTATTTAACAAACAGCACCTTGGAAAAATAGAAGTGATTAATGCTGGAGTAGAGGGTTATAGTTCTGAAAATGTTCTGAATCGTCTTCGTTATGATATATTACAATATCAACCCGATATTCTAATTGTTTATGTGGGATGGAATGACCTTTATTCCATTAACCCTTTATCCCCTCGGCTATATAGTAAATATGCTGGAGTAGTAAAATTTTTGAACAGATTTTATATTTATAAAGCTGGACGAAAGTTTATATTTCTATGGATTAAACCTCGAGTAGAACACTTCATTAAAATTAATAGAGATAATGAAGAAAGGAGAATATACGAAACATTTAAACCTCAGAGATATGAAGCGAATTTAAAAGAGATAATAAAGATATGTAGAAAGAATAACATTAGAGTTGTATTACTTAATTTGGCTAGTATATTATCTGAGAGGATGGCTCCGGAAGATTTACAAAAGGTACACTATCCTTATTTTACTTCGGATATAAAAAACTTAATGATATTACAGCGTAGGTATAATGATACTATAAAGCAAATATCTCAAGAAGAAGGGGTTCCTATGATAGATTTAGATGGCTATTTTAATCGATTACCGAACAAAGGAGAATTATTTTTTGATACCCTACATCCTCTTTGCAAAGGTCAATATTATATAGCAAAAGCAATTTTCGATTATATGGTCTCATATAAAATAATAGATTTTAAATAAAAATATGTGCTCCAAAATAGTCAAGAAGATAAAAGAGTATTTTTCTCGGTTAGGTATTATAAGAGAGTTTTTCTACTTCATTAAACACCGTAAAATATGGTGGTTAGTACCTATTATTGTGGTTCTTTTATTTCTAGGTATTGTGATAGTTTTTGTAGAAGGCTCAGCTTTAGCGCCTTTTATTTATACTCTGTTCTAATGAAAAATTTTTGGGTTAAATTTTTAGCTACAGGGTTCGGTGGTGGGTATAGTCCTATTTTTCCCGGTGCAGTGGGGACCATTTTGGGCTTTGGAGTTGCTTTACTTTTCTCCATTCTTCCTTATTACTTGAGAGTGATATTGGCTATCATATTTACTATTGTGGCTATTCCTGTTTCTTCCCGGGCAGAGAATTTTTTTCAAGAAAAAGATTGTTCTAAAATTATTATAGATGAGATAGTGGGCGTGCTTATTGCTTCTTTATCTCTGGTTAATCCCGGTTGGGTGCTGATTAAAGGAATTAAATTTCCTTTATTGCTTTTCGGAGCGATGCTACTTTTTGGATTGTTTGATGCATTAAAACCATTTCCTGCTAATATAATTCAGAAGTTACCCGGAGGTTGGGGTGTTGTTTTAGATGATGTGGTAGCCGGAATATATGCTGCTGCAGTTATGATATTGATTCTGAAATTTCTATAATATAAGTATTAATATGAGAAAAATACTTAAAAAATTATTGAAAGCGATATTTGTTCTAAAATTATATAAGGTTTCTCATTTAGAAATATTAATTCGTGATTGGCTAGGGATACGATTTAAACCGAGATCATCTGACGGGCACCTAAAAGCTTGTATTCAGTGGATAGAAAGAGCTTGGAGGGCTTGTAAAAAAACTGGAATTTCTGCCGCGTATTCTTTAAGATTTGGATGGCTACCTGCTTACCCAGAGACAACAGGTTATATTATACCTACAATTTTTGATTACTATTATTATTGTAAAGATAGAAAATATTTCGATATGGCTGTTTCGATGGCAAAATGGGAATTAGAAATTCAGTTGAAAGATGGGGCAATTCCCAATGGTTATGTGGGTAAAGATCCAACAGGATTCTTTCTGACAGAGAAGCAGCCGACAGTTTTTAATACGGGCATGGTTATGCTTGGTTGGAACAGGGCTTATAAAGAGACCAAGGACAGAATATTTCTTGAAGCGTCTAAAAGAGCTGGTAATTGGTTAGTATCAGCACAGGAGAATAATGAAACTTGGAAAAAATGGCATACACCTATTCCTAATGTGTCCGATTTTCATACTTATTATACTAAAGTTTGTCAGGCGCTAATTGAGTTACATCTTATTACAAAAAATAAATCATATTTAGATTGCGCGTTAAGACACTTAAATTGGGCCCTCGCTCAGCAAAAAGAGAATGGTTGGTTTGAGAACAATTCTTTTCAAAAAGGGGTTCAACCATTGTTACACAATATTGCTTATGCTATTGAAGGCTTTTTGTTTTCAGGAATTATGTTAAAAAATGACATTTTCATTCAAGCAGCTAGAAAACCAGCAGAAGTTTTATTGAGAAAATTTGAGATTTCAAAAAAACTATTGAAAGCTACTTACGATGAAAAATGGGCCAGCAAAGATGATTATGAATGTTTGGTCGGTGAAGCACAAATTTCTTTTATTTGGCTAAAATTATACGAGGTTACAAAAGATGCTCGATTTTTAAATTCTGCCTTAAAAATGAACGATCATATAAAAACAACCCAGAAATTAGGTGGATTGGCTAATGGAATTAGGGGCGGAATTAAGGGCTCTCAGCCGATTTTTAAAGAATATGCTCCGTTTAACTATGTGAATTGGGCTGCTAAATATTTCTGTGATTCTTTAATGTTAGAAAATAGGATAATGAAGGAAATAGAGAAAATATGACGATAGCATTTCTTACAAGTTTTTATCCTTTTATTTCGAGACCCGATAATCACCCTATCTTTAGAGAGCTACAGGGTAACAAGGTAGATATAGTTGTTATCGCAACAAAAAAAAATTTTAGGGAGACATTAAAAGAAATTAGAAAGTATCCATTATTTTTCTTGTTTAGAAAGATATTAAAGAAGATTTTATCTAAAG
>JAGGZF010000078.1 GCA_021162155.1 bacterium | reverse complement strand
AAATTAACCCCTCTAAAGTTTTTTGTTTTTACTTTTTTAATACTTTTTATTTGTTTTATTATTCTTGAAGGATTAACGAGGATTTATTTGCTAATGCGGGGAGAAAATAATGAACCTGTGTTGGATGCTTTACCTATGGTTATTTCCGATAAAAATAGAATTTTTGAATTAAAGTCCAATTATCATCAGGAATATATTTCTCCAGAGTTTAAAATAATTATCAAAACCAATGGTGATGGCTTAAGAGATATAGAACATGCTGTTAATAAATCTGAAAACGTTTATAGAATTATAGCATTAGGAGACTCATTTACTTTTGGCTGGGGGATAAACCAAGAAGATGCTTGGTGGAAAATTTTAGAGAATATGTTAAATAATGAGGATAAGGAAAGAAAATATGAGATTATAAATTTAGGGGTTTGGATGTATACTTTTGATCAACAACTTTTGAGATTAAAAGATAAAGGTCTAAAGTACAAACCTGATTTAGTAATTCAGGGTATTTACTGGCCTCATTTGAAAACTATAGCAACTCATCAATGGGTCGTTGATAATGAAGGAAATCTTTTGAGTATTAATGATCCTACTATTTATGTTAACGAAGATAATTTATTAAAAACCAAAGATAAAAATATCCTGCTACATTCTTTGAAAAAGCACTCCAAACTGCTGAATGCGATAATTAGTAGATTACAAATACTATTATTGAGACATAGACTAATATCTGATGATTTGTTATTCTTAAGAGGAGATAGCGTAGTTACGCATTCAGATACTTGGCAGAAAGCATTAGAAAGTATACACCAAACTAAGGAGATATTAGCGAAAAAAGGAATAAATTATGTGGTTTTCTTGATACCTCGCGATGTACAAGTTTCCAAAAGAGAATGGAGTCCCCTTTATTTAGATATTATGAATGATCAGCTATACCAAGATGAATTTCCTCAAAAGATTTTTTCTAATTTTTTCTTAAAAGAGAAAATTCCTTACTTAGATTTGCTTTCTGTTTTTAGAAAGGACTATTCTCCTGATCTTTATTATGTTACAGATCCTCACTGGACCAAAGAAGGGCACAGGTTGGCGGGAGAGCAAATTTATAAATTTATTAAGTTGAATGCCGTTGGGATCAAGTGATATTTAAGAATTATGAAAAATATAGGATTTCCTTTTAACTTTGAAGATACCTATAGTCATGGCAAACGATTTCATTTTATTAAACGGGCTATAGAAGATTATTGCAGGAAAAAAGGGAAGAATAAAGAGCAAATTAAAATTTTAGATGTAGGTTGTGGTACTGGGGTAGGGATAACATTTCCTATAGCCAGTTTAGGATACAATATAGTGGGACTTGATATAGATGAAGACTCTATAAAGTGGGCCTCTAAAAATAATGTATATCCTAATGCTAAATTTGAAGCTGGATTTTTGGAAGAATTACCTAACCTGACCAACTTTGATGTTATTATTTGCTCAGAGGTGTTAGAGCATACTCCTGATCCTAGAAAATTCTTGCTATTATTAAAATCTCGTCTTAAATTAGATGGCATTATAATTTTAACTGTGCCCAATGGATATGGATGGTTTGAATGGGAGAAACTATTATATGAGAAATTAGGTTTAAGATATTTGCTTGGCGCTTTGATAAAGTTAAAAATTCTCCCAGTACGAAAACACCCGCTTCCTCTAATTACTTTGAATGAAAAAGATAGACATCTACAGAGATTTACTTATAGTAAAATTTGTCATTTATTTAACTCTGCAGGATTAAAGGTTGTAGGAAGAGGTAAGGCGGGATTATTCGGAGGCCCTATTTCTGAGACTTTTCTCTGGTGGTGTAGACCGTTTTTAAAGTTTAATAACTGGTTAGGGGATCATTCGCTAAACTTTATGGTTTTGGGCTGGTATTTTGTATTGAAAATAAATATCACAAAAATAAAAAGTAATAATTAGTAGGTGTTGTCCTTTGTGATAACCAGTATTTAATCATAGAAGCGGAAAAATGAATAATCTTTTGATTACAAAGGGAATAAATTTAGAGATATTTTTTCAAAATCGAGATAAGAAAGATTGGGAAATCTTTGACCTGAAGCAGTTCATAAAAAAATTAAAGAATTTAAAGAAAAAGAATTTTCAGCAGATAGCTGTAGGCTATCAAGATTTAAGAGAAGGGAGTTTTAAATATCCTATAGAGTTTATATTTTTATTTTTTAAATCTCCTAAAAAGTACTTTATTGATAATCAGGGTAATATCGAGAAGTTTTCGCTGGGGCGATTTATTTTTATTGATACACCATTATTTATTATAGAATTATTTTTCGATTTATTATTAGTTATTGTTTCTTGGGTGATATTACCCTTTTTCTATTTTTTACCAAAGAAACAACCTCAAAAGAGGCCTAATTCTAAAATAATTTTCTATCTTCGCACTGATAATTTTCGGGGACAACAACAAGGCGGCTCTTTCACTCATTTTCGGGGAGTAGTGAAAGCTTTCTCTGAATTGGGATATACAATTCATTATATTGGCTCGGGAAAAATACAGGTTCCGGGATTAAATTTCCCCCAAAATATTGTTCCCTATCCTTTAAAATTTAATTTACCAGAAGTTCCCGAGATATATTATAACTGGCGCTTTATCCCCCGGGCTTTGAAAATTATTGAAAGAGAAAACCCCCTCTTTATTTATCAGAGGCACTCTATTTTTAATGTTTGTGGTGCTGTGCTGTCTCAGTTAACAGGAATTCCTTTGATTTTAGAATATAACGGGTCAGAACCTTGGATTAGACAAAAATGGGGAGGATTATTAATTTTCAAAAGATTGTGTTATTTTATGGAGAATATTAGTTTAGAAAAAGCTGATATTATCTCTGTAGTATCAGAAACGATGAGAGATGAATTGCTTAAAAGAGGAATAGCAGAGAAGAAGGTTTTAGTGAATTATAATGGAGTAGATATAGAGAAATTTAGTCCTCAGAGAGATGGCTTAAAAATTCGTAAAAAATACAAGCTGAAAGATGATATAGTTATTGGAGCAGTATCTACTTTTGGTGCTTGGCACGGAATGCCTGTTTTAGCCAAAGCAGTTAAAATTGTTATCGAGATATTCAAGGTTAAAAAACCAAAACCAAAAATTAGATTTTTATTTATCGGCGATGGCGTAGAGCGTCCCCAATGTGAAAGAATTATTCAGGAATCAGGAATAGAGGAATATGTTATTTTTACAGGCATAATTCCTTTTGAGGAAGTTCCTCTATATTTAGCAGCCTGTGATATTTTAGTTTCTCCTCATATACCTAATCCGGATGGCACTCCATTTTTTGGCTCTCCTACTAAACTTTTTGAATATATGGCTATGGGAAAAGGAATAGTTGCCTCTGACCTGAATCAGATAGGAAAAGTATTGCGCCACAAGAAAACCGCTTGGCTAGTAAAGCCCGGTGATGTAAATGATTTAGCAGATGGTATAATGAAACTAGTAGAGAACAAAAAATTACGGGAGGAATTAGGTCAAAATGCTCGGAAGGAAGTAATAAAAAATTATACCTGGAAGAAGAATGTAAAAAGGGTTTTAGAGCTTTATGAAAAACTTTAATAAAGCAAAATATTTTCAATTCTTATTTATAATTTTATTATCTGTTCAAGTAATTGGAGTGGTGTATTTTTATACGCTTGCTCCTGTACCAAGATTTAGTTATATAATTAATCTTTCTGATGTGAATTTATACAATTCTCCTAATATTTATACTAAATTACCAAATAGAGAGGATATAAAAGATTTTTTT
>JAGGZF010000012.1 GCA_021162155.1 bacterium | reverse complement strand
TACTTTTTTAACTAAATCAGAAACTTTATCTGTCGCTTCTCTCCATTGGGCTTCTACCAAAGAACTTCTCTCTTCATCTGTTAATAATCCCTGTTCGTATTGTTCATAAATTTCCTCTACTTTCTTTTCTGTTTCTTCTAAAATTTTCTTTTTCTCTGGAGGAACTTTAAGGTCGGTAAAACTCCAAGATATCCCTGATAAAGTAGCAAAACGAAAACCCAACTCTTTAATTTTATCCAATACCTCTGCTGCCTTTCTAAAATCTGTATAACTATAGATAATATCTCTGGCTAATTTCTTTAATTCCTTTTTTCCTAAAGTTTGGTTAAGGAAAGGAATATGCTCAGGTAATATCTCGTTAAACATTAGTCTTCCAGCCGTGGTTTCTATTAATTGGTTCTTAAGTTTAGGAATCCTAACTTTAATTTTCTGATGAATTTCAATCAATTTATTATCTAACGCTATTAAAGCCTCCCGGGGACTACTAAATATATAATGACTATCAACCGAATTTTCAGAAGGCACTTCCATAGTTAACCAATAAATCCCTAAAACCATATCCAAGCGAGGTAACATTACCGGCTCTCCATTCGCAGGTTTCAATAGCCCCAAGGTTGCTAACATTCTCTGTTCTGATTCTCTTTGCGCTTCTTCTGTCAAAGGTAAATGAAGAGCCATCTGATCTCCGTCAAAATCAGCGTTGAATGGCTGACATACCAAAGCCGGTATCTGAATAGCCAATCCCTCTATCAACTTAGGTTGAAAGGCCTCTATACTTAATCGATGAAGGGTAGGTGCCCTATTAAGCAAAACAAATTTTCCTTGCACCACCTTTTCTAATACTTCCCATACTACATCCCTCTCTTCTTCTATTAAACGATTAGCCATTTTAGGGCTATGCACTTCTCCTCTCTTAATTAACTCCGATATCACAAAGGGTTTAAATATCTCTAAAGCCATCTTCTTAGGCATTCCACACTCATGAATCTTTAAGTCAGGATTTATCACTATTACCGAGCGGCCAGAATAATCTACTCTTTTCCCTAAAAGATTTTGACGAAAACGACCTTCTTTTCCTTGTAAAATATCAGCTAAAGACCTTAAGGGACGATGTTGAGAAGCTCTCATTGGTCTCCTTCTGGTAGTTCTTCTAATAGAATTATCCAATAAAGCATCTACTGCTTCTTGGAGCATTCTTTTCTCATTTTTTATAATAACTTCTGGAGCTTTTAACTCTAAAAGTTTCTTTAAACGATTATTCCTGTTTATAACTCTTCTGTATAAATCGTTAAGGTCGTAACTGGCAAATTTACCCCCGTCTAATTGCACCATAGGTCTTAAATCAGGGGGGAGAACCGGAAGAACTGTTAATATCATCCATTCAGGGCGATTACCTGATTGTAAGAAGTCTCTTACTAAACGAAGACGCCGTAACAATTTTCTATTAATTTGTTTCTTTGGCTTATGCTTCTCTATTTGCTGAACTAATTGTTTCTCTAATTCCTTCAGGTCTAAATTCTCTAAAAATCTTCTTATAGGAAGAGCGCCGGTTTCAGCAGTAAAAACTTGGCCATATTTTCTGGAAAGACGTAAATAATCAACTTCTGAAAGCACGACTCTTTCCTTTATATTGTTCAATTCTTTTTTTACCGATTCATAATTCTCCAGTAGTTTTTTCTTCTGTTCTGAAGGCCAGGAGTGTAACTTAGATTTATACTCACTCTCCAACTCGGCTAATGCTTTCTTTTTCATTGCTTCATCTACTTTAGTAATAACATAACTATTATAATAAACTACCTGCTCTAAATCTTGCTGAGGGATATCTAAGAGAAGGCCTATTCGAGAAGGAATACTCCTCAAAAACCAGATATGAGCAACTGGGGTAACCAACTTGATGTGCCCCATTCTTTCTCTTCTTACAAAAGAATGTGTTACCTCTACTCCACACCTATCACAAACCACTCCTTTATACCGGGCACCTTTATATTTACCACAGGCACATTCATAATCCTTTACTGGTCCAAAAATTTGTTCTGAAAAAAGTCCTTCTCGTTCCGGTCTCTGGGTTCGGTAATTAATAGTTTCTGCTCTTGTTACCTCACCATGAGACCAACTTAATATTTCTTCTGGAGAAGCCAGTCCTATTTTAAGAGCATCAAAATCAGAAAACTTAATTTCTTTTGTTTGTTTATCCATAATTTTGATATTCTTGAGGTAAATCCTCTCTCTGAAGAGGTTTAATGGATAGTGCCAAAGATTGTAATTCTTTTAGAATAACATCAAAAGTGGCTGGAATGTGAGGATTTTTAATCCTTTCACCTTTTATAATAGATTCATAAGCAGCTGCGCGGCCTAATACATCATCTGACTTAATGGTAAGCATCTCCTGAAGAGTATGGGCAGCGCCATATCCTTCCAAAGCCCAAACTTCCATTTCTCCAAATCTCTGTCCTCCAAAATGAGCGCGACCCCCCAAGGGTTGTTGAGTAATTAAGGAATAAGGTCCTATTGCTCTCATATGAATCTTATCCTCCACCATATGCTCTAACTTCATTAAGTACATTACCCCCACTGCTACTTTTTTAGCAAAAGGCTCTCCCGTTTTACCATTGTACAGTTTTACTTTTCCATCCTCGGGAAGACCCGCTTTTATTAGTTCCTGTTTTATTTCTTCAGCAGAAGGACCGTCTAAAGCAGGCACTACTGCCCGATAGTGCAATTTTTGTGCTGCCCATCCCAGATGCATCTCAAAAATCTGCCCTATATTCATTCGGGAGGCTACGCTCAAAGGATTAAGCACTACATCTACCGGCGTACCATCTTCTAAATAAGGCATATCTTCTTCCGGTAAAATCATAGATATAACGCCTTTATTTCCGTGCCTTCCTGAAAGTTTATCTCCTGCTCTCAATTTTCGTAATTGAGCAACTGTAACACTTATTCTTTTTATAACTCCTACATCTAATTTATCTCCCGCTTCTCGGGAAAGAATCTTAATTTTAATAACTCTTCCATGACGACTGGGCTCTAATAACAAAGAGGTATCTTTTACATCTTTAACTCCCTCACCAAAGATAGCCTGAAGAAGACGTTCCTCCGGAGTTAATTCTACTTTTCCTTTAGGAGAGATTTTCCCTACTAAAATATCCCCGGGCTTAACCTCTGCTCCAATTCTAATTATGCCTTCTTCATCTAAATTCTTTAATTTTTCTTCTGATACATTAGGAATATCGCGAGTAGTAATTTCGGGCCCCAATTTAGTATCTACTACATCACAACTAAATTCTTCTAAATAGATAGAAGTAAAATTATCATTTTTTAATACCCTCTGAGATATCACAATAGCATCTTCATAATTGGCCCCATAAAAAGGAATTAATGCCACCAACAAATTTTGTCCTAAAGCCAAAACTCCTTTATCTGCAGAAGAGCCTGAAGCCAAAATATCTCCGGCTTTTATTCTCTGCCCTCTTCGCACTAAAGGTTTCTGGAGAAGACAAGTATTTTTGTTGCTTCTCTCAAAAACTGTCAAACGATAAACTTTCTTTTGCCCTTTATTAGTGCGAATTATTATTTTACTAGCATCAACTTCTTCTACTACCCCTTCTTCTGTTGCCACTACGCACTGACCAGAATCCAGCGCTACTTTTTCTTCCATTCCAGTAGAAACTAAAGGTGCCTGAGGTACTATGCTCGGCACTGCCTGCCTTTGCATATTAGCACCCATTAACGCTCTATTAGATTCATCATGTTCTAAAAATGGAATAAGACTTACAGCAACAGAAATAATCTGTTGGGGAGATACATCCATTAAATTTATTTCTTCCCGGGGTACCAATGCCGGCTCTCCGTTAACCCTAGCACCTACTAACTCCTCTACAATCCTTCCCTTTTCATCTATCTTAACTCCGGCGTGAGCTATTTTATACTTCAATTCTTCAAAAGCATTCAACCATATTATCTCTGAAGTAACCCGTCCTTTATTTACTTTAAGATAAGGTGTTTCTATAAGACCAAATTCATTCAAACGGGCATAAAGAGCCAAAGAAAGCACCAATCCTATATTTTTACCTTCTGGAGTTTGAATAGGACAAATTCTTCCATAATGACTCTGATGAACATCTCTTACTTCTATTCCTGCTCTTTCCTGCACTAATCCTCCGGGGCCCATAGAAGTTATCCTTCGTTTATGTTCTAATTCAGAAAGCATATTGGTCTGGTCCATAAACTGGGCTAATTGAGAGACATTGAAAAAATCTCTTATGGGCCTTACTAACTGCCGGGGATTAATTAGTTGAGCGGGAATTAGTGTTCTGCGATCTAAAGTAGCCATTCTATCTTTTATAGTCCTCCTCGTTCTCATTAATCCTACTCTAAATCTGTCAGTTAATATCTCACCTACAGCCCTTATCCTTCTACTTCCTAAATGGTCCATATCGTCATCTTTGGCTTGAGGGTCATTGTTTAGACGAATAATTTCTTTGATAGTAGCAATAAGGTCTTCCGCAGTAAGATTTCTCTGGGTTAAAGGAAGATTCAATTTTAATCTTTGATTCATTCTATATCTTCCTACCTTTGCCAAATCATAGCGGTCCAACCGGAAAAACATATTATTAATTAGGTCTTTAGCGCTATCAAAAGTAGGAAGTTCTCCGGGCCTCAATTTACGATAGATTTCAATATAGGACTCTTCTCTAGTTTGCGCGGGGTCCTTTTTTAAGGTAGTGCTAATATACTTTGCAGAATATTTTTTCTCTTCTTCAGCAAATGCCCTTTTAATATCATCATTAGTATCTAACCCAAAAACTCGCAAAAGACTAGTAACAGCAACCTTTCTCCTTCTATCTATCCGCACTTCTATAGTATTGTCATTATTGGTTTCAAATTCCAACCAAGCCCCGCGATAAGGCATAATGCTGGCTCCAAACAACTTTCTTCCTCGAAAATTGACAGAACTAAAATATACTCCGGGCGAGCGAATAATCTGAGAGATAACTACTTTCTCTACTCCGTTGATAATAAAAGTGGCCCGTTTAGTAATTTTAGGAATATCACCGAAATATACTTCTCCCTCTCTCTCGGTACCATCTTTAAGGTTAACTAACTTCAATGTCACTCTTAGGGCCGCTTCGTAAGTGAGATTTTTCTCCTTGGCTTGTTCTTCTGTTAATTTTGGTTCCTCCAGATGATAATCTACAAAATCTAATTTTAGTTCTTTCCCAGAATAATCATAAATAGGCATTAGCTCCTGCAATACTTCTCTAATTCCCTGCTGCACGAACCAATCATAAGACCTCTGTTGAAAATCTATCAAATTAGGAGTTGATAAATACCTTGAAGGATGAGCAGCAAATAATTTTGTCTCTAATGAGGAATTCATAGTATTAATGATACAAAATTAATTAATAGGGAGAAGACGAACTAATCTGAAGAATAATAAACTTTAAAAAACCTATTTACTAAAAAATAGGCTCTCTCTAATTACCTTGATATTTTTTAAAAAGAAAAAAATATTCAGAGCCACTCTTTTGCTATAATAATAGTTTTGGTAATAGTTTCTATAATTCTCTGAGATATTAATCCTGTATTTTTAAAAGAGAAAGGATATGGAAAAGATATATCTCTCCAATTTATTTTATGCTTTTTTAAAAAAATGTCAAGGGCTAACAAAAAATCTTCCCCTTGTTTGATTCTCAGTTGATACTCTTTATCTCTAACCTTTATAGGTGCTACCACAGACATTATAGTTATTATTTGTATAATTATTTCATTTATCTCTGCGCTTTAAATGTTTCTTTCTCCATTCTTCTATTTTCCTGTGATTACCAGAAAGCAACACAGAAGGGACTCTCCAAGCCTTTCTTTTATTCTGAGGGTCAGGATAAAATACTGCCGGACGGCTATATTGAGGATATTCATATACATTAAGATATAATTTATTCCTGCCTCTCTTTTTTTCTGGCTCTATGTAAAAAGATTCTTCTTTAAGAGATTCTCTATCTATAACTCCGGGAAGCAATCTGGTTACTGCATCTATCACCGCTAAAGCAGGTAAAACTCCGCTAGTAAGAATAAAATTTCCTAAAGAAATTTCCTCATCCGCTATATACCGAGCCACTCGTTCATCTACCCCCTCATAATGAGGAACAATTAGGATTATTTGGTCATAATGTTTATATTGCTCTGCTTTCTTCTGATTAAACTGCTCTCCTTTAACTGAAAAAAGAATTACTCTGCGTTTTGCTTTTCTAGAGTTTTTCTTCTTCAACCTCACCTTTTTTAACTCTTGTACTGCCTTATATAACGGCTCTACTAAAAAAATCATACCTGCACCCCCTCCATAGGGCCTATCGTCTACTGTTTGGTGCCTATCTGTAGTCCAGCGACGTAAGTTATGTAAATATATTTCTACTAAACCCTCATCCTGGGCTCGTTTCAAGATAGAACTATTTAAATAACTCTTAAAGGATTCAGGAAAAATTGTAATGACATCAAAGCGCATAAAAAGACTGCGGTTCATTATACCGCAGTCTTTTGAACTTTGCAATAAACTTTAGAGCTTGAGGTCTTCTACTATCTTATCAGCAACCTTTTCTGCTGACTTTTCCGCCGGCTGAGATTCTGAAGACTTCTCTGGCTCGGCTATCTTAAAGTTAACTCGAGCTTTATTCTTTAGACCTACTACTCTAAGAATAGTTCTGATGGCTTTTGCCAAAGAACCATTTCTCCCAATTACTATCCCCATATCTTCAGGATGAACTTTGAGGAGTAACAATACTCCCATTTCATCTACCTTTCTCTCTATGGAGACAGCGTCAGGATGATTCACTATACTCTTAATGATAAGCTCGAGAATCTGCTGATCTGCTGGTACTTGAGCCATAATCACTAGAATTACTGTTGATTAAATTTAGGATTACAGCAACTGTCGACCTCACAGCTGCTTCAGTATATAAAGTATAGAATAATTTTCTTAGTAAATCAAGTGTCACTTGTTGTCAGAATTCGCTCTTCGTCATCTAATTTTATAGAAATTATTTGGGAAGCATTGTTTTTGAGCGTCACTCCATAAATAACAGAGGCCGCTTCCATTACTAAACGATTGTGAGTTACTAAAATAAATTGTGTATCTTGGCTAAGCTCTTTTAAAATCTCTGCAAAACGCCGACTATTCTCCTCGTCTAAGGCAGCATCTATTTCATCAACTATCACTAACGGCGGATTACTCTGATTAATTATAGCAAAAAGGAGAGAAATAGCAGTAAGAGTTTTCTCTCCCCCAGAAAGAGCTTGTAGGCTTTTTAATTTGGTTTTAGGTATATCTACTTTAATTTCCAGTCCCCAATTTGTCTTTTTATCTACAATAGAATTATTTTCTAAACCATCATCAGTGGATTTTTTTTCTTTAGTAATCACCAAGCGAGCAGAACCGCCTTTAAACATCAGGCGAAAATAGCGATTAAAATAGCGATTAATCTCCTGTAAAGAATTACAAAAACTATCTTCTATCTCTGAAGTTAATTTCTTGATAAGGTTCTTCAGGTCTTCCATGCTTTTAGTTAAATCTTCCATTTGTTGATTAAGAAACTCATATCGCTGCTGCACATCACGATACTCCCTTAGAATATTTTCGTCGGTCATACCTGCTTCTCTTATCTCTTTATCCAAACGCGCAATTTTCCTTTCTAATCTGATAAATTCCTCCTGGGACAACTCTTTAACTTCAGGATTCTCCTGTAAATACTGCTTAATCGTTTTCTCGTCTATCCCTGCTGCCCGAAAACGCCTCTCTAAATCCTGAAGACGAAGATTATACTTCTCGTTTTGTATTTCCTCCTGATGTATCTTGTTTAATATCCTTTCTTTTTCTTCTCTTTTTTCCTCCAAGATAACAAATTTTTGTCTAAAACTCTTGGTCTTTTCTTCTCTTTCTTTTTGGAGTTTATCCAGCATCCTCTCTTTTTCTTCAATCTCGTTCTCTATTACCTCTAACTCTTCTGACCTCGGATTGTTTACAGAGGGCTTAATAGAACCCTGTTTCTTGGTTAACGAAGAAACTTGTTCTATTATTGCTCTTAATGCCTGCTTTATTTTCTCTAAATTATTTTCTAATAATAAACCCTGAAGTTTATTTTTTATATCTTCTAACTTCTGTATTATTTCCGTATAATCTATCTTATTTTCTTTTTCTTTGTCTCGTTCATTAACTCTCTGTAATAAATGAAATTTTCTCTTCTGAAGAGTTATTATTTCTTGAGTTAGCGCAGCAATTTGTTTTTCTAACTCCTCAGAATACTCTCTCTGACCCAACCCTAACTTTTCTTTTAGGGCAGCTATTTCCTTTTCTAACGCTTTTAACTTATCCTGTAAAACACTGGAATTATCTTTTTCTCTACCCTCTTTACTAATTAAGTTGTAATAAAGATAAGAAAAATAGCGAAGTCGGGAAGTCCTCAGTTTCTGTTCATTCTCTTTCCTCTCCTCCCAATGTTTCACCTGCCTCTTCAAAAACCTTAAATGAGGAGTGATTTCTTGAATTTGTGCTTTAATTTTATCTAAATTTATAAGAGTGTTTTC
>JAGGZF010000026.1 GCA_021162155.1 bacterium | reverse complement strand
AGTTTATCCCCAACTTATTCCTCTTTATTTATTATACAATAAATCTTTAAGTAAGAGAATCTCTTGAGCAAAAACCGGATTTTTTTCTATTTCTGCTGATATTTTTTTATAAGCATGAATAACAGTAGTATGGTCTCGTTGGCCTAATTTTTCAGCGATATTAGTGTAGGAATATCCTAGCTCCTCCCTGAGAAGATACATAATAATTTGACGTGGTTTAACTAACTCTTTTTTTCGGGAATGACTAAGAATATCTTTTTCAGGAAGGTCATAAAAGGAAGCAATTTTTTTAATGACTTTTTTAGGAGAAATATATTCTTTTGGTGTTTTAATTAGAGAGGAAATAATTTTCTTTGTTTCTTCTAAACTGAGAGTTTTATTTTTTAATTTAGCGTTAATAATTAAACGATTAAGGGCACCTTCTAATTCTCTAATATTTTTTGTTATTGTTTCTGCTAAATATTTAAGAGATTCTTCTGGAACTAAATCTTGAGTTTTTTGATTTTTTGCCTTCAGAATAGCCAGACGAGTTTCGTAATCAGGATAACCTATATCTGCCACCATTCCTCCTTCAAAACGAGAACGAAGCCTTTCTTCTATAGAAGAAATTGCTTTTGGTGGCCTATCTGAAGTAAACACTATTTGTTTATTCTTTTCTGAAAGAGTATTAAAAGTGTGAAATAATTCTTCCTGAACTTTATCTTTTCCAGCTACAAATTGAATATCGTCTATTAATAACACATCGAGGTTGCGAAATTTCTTTTTAAATTCTGACATCTTTTGCTCTCTTATAGCGCTTACCAGTTCTTCGGTAAATTTTTCAGAGGTAACATATTTAATTTTTAGTTTTTTTCTGCTCTTCTTTAATTTATTGCCTATTGCTTGAAGAAGATGGGTTTTCCCTAGACCTACTCCTCCATAAATAAATAAGGGATTATATTTAGATCCGGGATGTTCAGTAACAGCCAAAGCAGCTGCATGAGCTAACTCATTGTAAGAACCCACTATAAAGTTATCAAAAGTGTATTTAGGGTTAAGATTAGTTATAGGATCCACATTTAATAAGTTTAGTTGCTCTTCTTTTATATTATTTATTTTATTATTTATTCTGCTTTTTTTTAGAGAAGCAGATGTTTTATATCTCTTAATTTCTGGCGCAGACACTACTTCGTATTGCACTTTTTCTATACTGGGTAGAAGATTTTTTAAAGAACGAGTAATCATTTTGTGGTATTTATTTTGAAGCCACTCCTTGCTGAAAGAAGAAGGAACCGCGATATATACAATTTTACCCTTAATTTCTTTGATAAAGGTATTTTTAAACCAAGTTAAATAATTAGCTTTAGAGATGTTAAGCTGAATTTCTGCTAAAGCAGATTTCCATAATTCCTGAGGATTCATAAGCTTTGCATTAAGGATTAAAATCATTATACATCTTACAATAGAAAAAGAAAAAGTTTCTTTTTCTTTTCTTTTAAATTTTGGGGAAAGATTGTGGATAATTTGTGTCTTAACCTAAAGAAATCTTTTTTAGAAAAGCGTTTGAAAATAATCTGTAACTATGATAGGATGAGAAAGGAAATTATATAAGAAAAATAAATTTATGAGTATCACGTATCATCCTCGAAAGAAGAAGAGGGCTAAAACTCATGGATTTCGCAAAAGATCTCGCTCTTCTTCTGGGAGAAGAATTTTAACTAATAGAAGGAGGAAGAAAAGAAAAAGAATAACTCCTTGAATTAATGTTGGCTAAAAAGTATCGTCTCTCCAGTGCTGAAATAAAAAAGGTATTTTCTTCAGGTCAAAGGCAATATTTTCCCAGAATTTCTTTCTTTATTTTTTTTCCTTCAGAAAAAAAACAAGTAATACCCCAGATAGCGATTATTGTAAGAAGAAGAGATATTAGTTCTGCTGTTCTTCGTAATAGATTAAAAAGGAGAATAGCAGAAGTTATTAGAAAATATTTTATTACTCGTTTAATGCCAGTCAAAATTATAATAATACCCAAGCAATCCTTGTCCTATTGGTCCTCCAATCGAATAGCAGATTACTTGGAAAAAGCGTTTAGGAAACTTAAATTGATTAAAAATTAGCACCTTCTAAATTAAATTTATGCTTTCATTAGTTTTTCAGTTCTTGTGTAATATATTTGCTCTTTTACTTCTAGTTTTTCAGGGAAATGTCGGGATAGTCACCGTCGTGTTAGCAGTTCTAATTAGGTTATTAATTTGGCCCGGCTACCAAAAAGCCATTATTAGTCAGAGAAAACTATCTCGGATTCAGCCTCAAATAAAGAAAATTCAAGATAAGTATCAGGATGACCCTGTTAAAGCAAATCAAGAGGTCCTCGCCTTATTTAAAAAAGAGAAAGTCAGCTTCTCTTCAATTTTTTTTATTTTTCTTCAATCTGCAATTTTAATACTTTGTTTTTTCTTTTTTAGGTCTATTATTCAAACTGACTGGTCTCATTATCTATATTCTTTTATCCCAGCGTTACCTACTCTAAACTACTTTTTTCTGGGAATAAACCTAAAACTTCCCAGTTTAGTATTAGCCCTAATTTCTGCCGGAATAAATAGTGTAGCAGTAATGCTTCAACCATCTCAGGGGCAAAATAAAACCCTCTACCTCTTTCTTCCCTTCGCTATATTACTTTTTTATAAAAGAATCCCAGCAATAATACTACTTTTTTGGGTGATAACTGGGATAATTGGATTAATTCAGGATTATAAACTTTCTCGTAAGAAACTATAATGTACTTCTATGGAGGATTTTCTTAATGAGTACATAAAGAAGATTTTAACTACAGCAGGGTTTTCTAATTTCCAAATAGAAATTCAAACTAATAAGAGAGATAAGAGAATACGGATTAATGTTAAATTACAAGATTCAGAAAACCAAAAAGGTACTAGGGATAGCGGTCTATTAATAGGGCATCAAGGAGAAGTTTTGGGCGCTTGGGAAAAATTATTAAGTGTGTTGATTCAAAGAAAGAAAGGAGAGTTATGGAGAGTAAACTTTGACGTGAATAATTACAGAATGATTTATGAGGAGAAATTAAGAGAAGTAGCCAGAAAGGCAGCCCGTCAGGTTATCTTAAGTCAAAGGGCTTTGGAATTACCTCCTATGAGTGCTAAAGATAGGAGAGTGATTCATTTAGAAATAGCCCTGAAAAGTGGGGTGCAAAGTAAAAGTATAGGTGAAGGAAAAGAGAGACGGGTTGTTATTTCTCCTGAAGAACCATTTTAGGGCACCTGAATGTGAAGATGCGGTTCTCCGGTACAGGTACCATTCCATATTTGAACAGCCACTCCTCCTACAGT
>JAGGZF010000049.1 GCA_021162155.1 bacterium | reverse complement strand
TATTGCTCAAGATATATCCGCTAATCCAAGTTAGAAGAAAAGTAATTAAATAAGTTCCCCAGATAGCCCCGGAAAAAACATCAAAGATTATACCTGAACATATAGAAAGTAATAGATTATATAACCAATTAAATGAGATAGTGTTATAAACTATCACTAACAAAGGAAAATTCCAAAAGATGGATGATGTCGGCTTTAAATTTAAACCCAATTGAAGTAGCCAACTGACAATAAATAAAAGAAAGTTGTAAAAAACTCCTTTTGTGTCTGATTTAACATTTGATTCAATATTTAATCTATTCATTATGCGGAACAAAATTTAGAATCACTAATACAGAGGTTAATTTATTTTTATTTAATAGAGGCTCTAGAATATATTTCTTTTCTAGGGAAGATTTGTGCGATATTACTTGAGAAACCTTAGCCACCAACAAATTATTAAGCAAAAGAGAATTTTCTGAAGAAGTTATTAAAATATCACCTCTTCTGATATCTGCTTTAGGAGGAAGAAGGTCTAAATAAAATACTCCCTTAAAATCTCGCTTTGCCACTGCTAGTGTTTCTGAGCGTATATCCTTCACTCCAATTTTTAAATTAGGTCGATAGATAGAATATCCCTGGCAATAATTAGGATAGCACTGAGTTAGATATCCTAACAGAACTTTATCTTTTGTTATAACATTCATTCCTTTTTTGAGTCCATCAGATGAGCCTTTATTTATCCAAAAACTACCATTGAGTCCGGTAGGGTCTAAAAATATTATCTCAGCAGGTAATAGCCTCCATAATTTTTCCTTTTTTAATCGTAGAGCGGCGGTTAATACTTCATTTTCCTTCCTTAATCTGTATAGTTCTAATAACTGATTAGATAAGCGTAAATTTTCTTCTTCAAGCATCTTTAAGTTCTTTCTTAAACTATTAAAATGCACCAGATCATTTATCCATAAATTTAGATTTAACCAAGGTGATTTTAAGTTATAGTAGATGCCATTTACTACAGAAACTATTGCTGGCGCAATAAAGGTCTGATGGAAAAAATAACCTTTAATCAATAAAAGGCAAAATAACAACAATATTATTCTTGCTATCCACCTTAATAGCACTGTTTGTTTATTCAACATAGAAAAGTAAGAAATGCGACAAAATAAGAAATAGAAAGCCTAATAATTAAGCATTAAAGACAGTAACAATTATACAGGAGGCCTCTCCCTACTAACAGCAATCAGGAGATTTTTATGCTCGGGAAAATTCTCTAATACCACACCTATGCCCCGGATAGTAGCAGTAATGGGGTCTTCGGTTATTTTCACCGGAAGCCCAATGTTATCCGAAATTAGTTTATCCAATCCCCGTAAAAGGCTTGTTCCTCCGGAAAGAATTATTCCTTGGTTCATAATATCCCCTACCAATTCAGGGGGAGTTGCTTCTATGGTGTTTTTTATGCTATCAACTATTTTATTAAGAGAAGGAGTTATGGACTCTCTTATTTCTTTTTCTTTAATTTTTATCTCCTTGGGTAATCCGTGAGTTAAATCTCTGCCCTTTACTATCATTTCTCGGTTAGTACCTAAATCTATTGCCGAACCTATATTTATCTTAATGCTCTCTGCTGTTCTTTCTCCTATGGCTAATTTTAATTTATCTCTGAAATAATAAACTATGTCTTCGTTAAGTTTATTTCCTGCTGTCCTTATGGTTTTGGACACCACTATACCCCCCAAGGCGATAACCGCTACCTCAGTAGTTCCTCCACCTATATCCGCTATCAAGATACCCTGTGATTCTTCTACCGGCCAACGGTTTCCTAATGCTACTGCTAATGGTTCTTCTATCAAATACACTTCTTTGGCTCCAGCGCCTTTAGCTGCGTCTTCTACTGCTCTTTTTTCTACCTCTGTAATCCCCGAAGGAATAGAAATAATTAATCTGGGCCAATCAAATATATTCTTAATTAACTCCTTTTCTCTTATCTTATCCAGGAAGTAATGTAACATTTTCTCTGTTACTTCGAAATCAGAGATTACTCCATTAGTTAATGGTTTAATTGCTTCTATATGAGAGGGGGTCTTTCCCAGCATTTCACGAGCCTCTGCACCTATGGCTAAAATTTGCTTTGTCTTCTTATTAATAGCAACCACAGACGGCTCTTGGACCACTATGCCTTTGTCTTTAACATAGATTAGAGTTTTAGTAGTTCCCAAATCTATCCCAATATCCCGAGAGAAAATTTTAAGAATAGAGAACATAAAATTAATAAATAAAGAGAATTTTTATAAATTGTTAGTTATTTTAACAAAATCAGTTAATTTAATCAAACGCACTCTGTTGCTGGTCCTTAGCTTCATTTCGCAGGAGTTTCGTTTCAAAGTTCTCTGGCTAATCACTACTCTATAAGGAATCCCTATTAGGTCAGCATCCTTTAGTTTTTCGCCATTAGTAACATTTTCTCTATCATCAAATAGTATTTCTTTTCCTGCCCTGGTGACTCTGTCATATAACTTCTCTGCCGCTTGCTTTATTTTTTTATCTGTCTTTTTATCTCCGCTATACAGAGAGAGTAAATGATATTGATATGGCGCTACAGATTTAGGAAATGTTAATCCTTGGTCGTCATTATAAATTTCTGCTAAAACCCCTAATAAACGACTGATGCCTATACCATAACATCCCATAGAAACAAAATGCTCTTCTCCTTTTCTATCTTTATATTTTAGATTAAAAGCACGAGAGTATTGCTCCTTAAGTTTGAATATATTACCTACTTCTATTGCTTTTACCTGTTGTAAAGGATGGTCACATATGGGACATTTAGTTAATTTCGTGACAATCTCTTTATTACGGGCAAAATGACAATGAGGACAATAAAAAACAGTATCTTCACCCACAGGACTTATTACCTGAAATTCATGAGAAAATTTGGAAAAAGTTCCTCCTGATGCTTCAACAATTATTGAAGCCAGTCCTATTTTGCGAAAGATTCTTTGATAACTTTTTTTAACTTTTTCATAATATTTATCTAAATCCGCTTCATCTCTATGAAAGCTGTAAAGATCTTTCATTAGAAATTCCTTACAGCGCAATAAACCAGATTTAGCCCGTGGCTCGTCCCTGAATTTTGTTTGAATTTGATATAGAAAGAGAGGCAAATCTTTATAAGAATGGATAAACTCTTTGGCTAAAGGAGTAATGATTTCTTCATGAGTTGCCCCTAAAGCAAACTCTTGTCCGAAGCGCGATTTTAACTTAAATAAAGCATCAAATTTCTGCCATCTGTTAGTTTGTTGCCAGTATTTTTTGGGATGAAGAGCTGGCATTACTATCTCTATACCCCCTATTTTCTCTATTTCTTCTCTGATTATCTTGCTGATTTTCTGTAATACTCTTAATCCAAAGGGGAGGTATTCATATATACCAGAGCCAACTTTTACTACATATCTGGCTCTTAACAAAAGTGTAGTACCCTTAGAAGTTTCTTCTGATTTTATATCTCTTAAGGTTTTAATTTTCAGTTTAGAAAATCTCATTTTATCCGGTTAGTTATTTATGAAGAAAGAAGAAAAACTTTATATCTTTGGCTGTTACCAAGATAGCCAATAAAATTAGAAGCGCCAGACAGATATTATCTATCAATAGCTGAGTTTTGGCAGGTATCTCTTTTTTCCTAATTTTTTCTATTAGAAGAATTAATAATTTACCCCCATCTGCCACCGGGATTGGTAAGAGATTAAAGATGGCTAAAGCCAAAGATATTAATCCTACCATAAACAGTCCCACAGAAAACCCTTTATGAAATCCACTGCTGGTAATAGCAATTAGCCCTACCGGGCCTACTAATTCTTTGTAATTACCTTGCAGTATTAAATTTTTTAATGCTTGACCGGTTCCTATTAATAAGGCAGAAGTAAGGCGAGCAGTAAATTCAGCAGCAGCTAAAGGCGCCTGATACACAGGGACCTTGATGTAGGGCTCAGAAGGAACGTGCCCGAATACAGTGCGTTGAAGTGAGGGAGCAAGGAGAAAAGTGGGCATAGCTGTAGCAAATAAAAAGGAAAAAATCAGAACTGCCAGTATAATATTACTAAAAGAACCGGCAACTAACACTAGAGCCCTAACCTTTCTGCTTTTATTCACAAAACTATTTGTTTCCTTTTTATCCTCGCAGATTTTGTTAAATCCACCAAAAGGAATGGCATTTAAAGAGTAAGTTACTCCATTCTTTTTCCAAGAAAAGATTTTAGGAGGGTATCCCAAACCAAATTCTTCCACTTTTATTTTAAAATATCTGGCAACTACGAAATGCCCCCATTCATGTACTAAAACAACTATACTTAAAGCCAATAATCCCCAAAAATAGAACATAATAATTAAGAGGTGCGAATCTCAGTTATTTTTTTCTCTTCATATTCATCTAATTGTCTGTTTGTTTTGTCTATTATCTTTTGAACTTCTTCTTTGAGACGGAATTTTTCATCCTCAGATATTTCCTTTTGTTTATAAGACTTCTCTATTTCCTCTATAACTTCTTCTCTTTCTTTTCTTAACTTTATTCGATATTCCTCTTTTTTGGCATTTAATGTTTTAATTAGTTGTTCCTTCCTTTCCTGAGTAAGAGGAGGGAGATATATTTTTATCTGGTTATTATCTACTTGGGGAGTAACTCCTAAAGAAGATTGGCTTATGGCTTTTTTGATATCATTAATGATATTCTTATCCCACGGTTCTACGATGATGACATTAGGGGGTACTATACTGATAGATGCTATCTGTTTTAATGGAGTAGGATTCCGTAACTTTCTACTTTGATATTTTCCACTAACAAAGTATTAGGACGCGAGGTTCTAATACCCTGAATTGACACCTTGAAGTCCTGTGTAATTTTTGTAGAAATTTCCTGGAATTTTTTAATTATTTCTTGAGAGTTCATATTTATATTGAAGTAAGATATTTTCTAAAAGAAGTTGTTTATTTACATTAGAGGAGTTAATAGTTTCATAGGCCTGAAAAATCATTTTAGCCAAAACAAATTTTTTATTCTTTATTAACATCCTTAACCAAAGAGTTAATAATTCATTTAGATTAGAAGGGTTCTCCTGCGATTCCTTTATAATTTTTTCTATAATAATAGATTGCTGAAAGAATGGTTGGCTCAGAATATCTTTCAAAATCTTCTTTTTTGACTCTCTCTCTTTTTGATAACTCTTGTCTGTTAATCTTATGGCTTCTCCTATCCTACCTCCGCTTTCTACAGCAATATTTTCTGCTTCTTTTTCTGGCAAAGAAAATTGTTTCATCAAGTATTTCTTAATTGCAGCAGTAGATACTCTGGTGAAACGCAGAGAGATAACCCTAGATAAAATGGTAGGTAATAATTTTTGAGGATGATGAGAAATTAAGATTATAACAGCATAAGGATTTGGCTCTTCCAATGTTTTCAGAAAAGCATTCTGAGCTTCCAAGGTCATTCTTTCTGATTCTTCTATAATTACTACCCTATAAGATGATAATTGCGGATGATAAGAGAGAAAATTAATCACTCCTTCTTGTTCTTCATCTCCTCTTATATCTTTAATAGAGATAGTGTTATGCTCTGAATTTTCTGATTTTACGATTAAAAGATCGGGGTGAACATTTTTACGAAACATTTGACAACTATCACATTTTCCACAACCTCCCCATACCTTGGGTGATTTAGAACATAATAACGCTTGAGCAAAGTAATAAGCGGTGGTAGTTTTTCCTGTAGATTTTTCTCCCCAAAAAAGCAGGCTGGGTACTAATGAGTTAGGTCTTTCCCAAAACTTTTCTAAAAATTTTTTAATGAATTTATTAGGAGGAAAAAACTGAGAATTAGGCATAACTATCTTTTATCTATAAGTAGTAATGCTCCTCTTGTATTGCGCCAAATTATCCAGTATAACTCCTGTGCCTTTAGCCACACAAAAAAGAGGTTCATCTGCTATATAAGAAGCAACTCCGGTTATTTTACTGATAAGAGCGTCTATGTTTCTTAATAAAGCACCCCCTCCGGTAACCAACATTCCTCTTTCCATAATATCCGAAGCCAACTCCGGCGGAGTATCTGCCAAAACCCTTTTTATGGCTTTAAGTATCTCTTGAAGGGGCCCCTGAATTGCCTCTGCTATTTCATTAGAATTAAGAACTATATTTTTAGGCAATCCTTCTGACAAATCTAATCCCCTAATCTCTAATTCTGCTTTCTGTTTTACTGGGACAGCAGTTCCTATTTTCATTTTTATTAATTCTGCTGTTCTCTCTCCTATAGCTAAATTATATTTCTTTTTAATATATTCTACTATTGCTTCATCCATCTTGTTACCAGCTACTCTTACTGAAGCCCAAGAAACAATTCCTCCCAGAGAAATAACTGCTATCTCAGTAGTTCCTCCACCGATATTAACTATCATATTTCCTGCTGGAGAATTAATAGGAACTCCGGCCCCCAAAGCCGCTAAAATGGGTTCTCTAGCAACATATGCCTCTTTTGCGCCGGCTTCTCTGGCAGCCTCCACAACTGCTCTTTGCTCAGTAGAAGTGATGCCTGCCGGAACAGATATTAATACATCAGGTTTAAAAAGGCGCCAAGGAGTTAAAGATTTGTCTATGAAATACTTTAACATCACCTCTGTTATTCTGTAATCAGCAATTACTCCATCTTTTAGCGGTTTATAAATTTTAATTACCTCTGGGGTTCTGCCTAACATCTCTCTGGCTTCTGTTCCTATAGCCAATACCTTATTATCATCTATAGTTATAGCCACTATAGAGGGTTCATTGATAACTACTCCCTTTTGGGGAACAAAAACTAATGTGTTGGCTGTACCTAAATCTATGCCTAATTGACGAATAATCATATAACTAAAAGGGTCACATCATAATAAATAATTAACTTAAAGATACCAAATTTTCCTCTTTCTGTCAAAATAACATTATTAAGAGATGCTCCTTCTTAAAATATTTCCGGATAATTGACTCGTTGTTCTCCCCTTATGAAACGCTAATTTGCCATTAATAATAACAGCTCTAATACCCGAAGGATACTGATAAGGATTCTGGAAAGTTGATTCATCTGTTATCTTTTCCGGGTCAAAAATTACTATGTCGGCCTTATAGCCATTTTTTATAAAACCTCTATTTTTTAATCCGATTTTATTCGCTACTTTCCCGGTTAATTTGTGTATTGCCTGTTCCCAAGAAAAAACTTTTTTCTCCCTCACAAATTCCCTTAAGAATTTAGGGAAAGTGCCAAAGGCAGCAGGATGTTCCCAGTTTTTGGAGACATTATCTATAGTAGTAAATCCACTAGAAGAAGATATAAAAGAGAAAGGAGAAGATATTATTTTTTTTAATTCCTCTGAAGAAAATGTCTTTATAAGAAGAGTAATATTTCCTTCGCTTATTTCTATTAATTTAAGAAAAGTATTTTCTATATCCATTTGGAAATTGTGGGATATCTCCTGCAGAGTTTTGCCGGCAAACCACCAATAATCTCCACTCTTGGCTACTGTAATATCAGGAGATAAAATCTTCCTTTCCTTCATATCAGCAATAATTTTCCCTTTAGTGGTTTCGTTTCTAAGATTATGAAGTAATACTTTTCTGCCTCCTACTGCTGCCCAGTCAGGCAGAAGAGAATAAGCCAATACGGCAAGGGTCTCATAAGGCATAAGATCAAAATTCAGTAATTCTTTCTCTTTATTTATATCTTGGAGTAATCGTAATCCTTTCTCTAATATTTCATTTTTTGGTTCTCTTAAAGTTTTTAACTGATATATTTCTCCTGATAATTCGCTTTTTTGAACAACTTCTGCTATTTCTTCCAAACTAGACAAGAAATTTACGGATTCATCTCTTAAATTAAAAGCAATATATCCTTTATACTTTTTAATAACAGGAGTCAGTTCCAATATCTCGTCTATACTAACTGCTTTTTCGTCATCAAACCCGTAACCAAAAGCGACTCCAAAAACTCCGTCTTTTAAGCTATCTTCTACCAATCTTTTAAGTTCTTTCTTTTCTTCTTTTTTTAGTCCGCGGAACTGCTGTTTAGTAAAATTATTTCTTAAAATAGCCCAGCTCAATAGAAAACCAATATTTACTGCTGTTCTTTTAAGGGAAAGATAATGAAGAAATTCCCTAACGCTGTGCCAATTGACATTAAGAGATTTATAATCTCCCCATTTATATACTGATTCTAATGATTTCTTTAAAAAGGGAGCCAATGAAGCGCCGCATGCTCCCCCTATAACAGTAGTAACACCCTGACGCACAAAATTTTCTGCATTTCTATTATATAAAACAGATAAGTCTCTATCGGCGATAGTATTGATTTCTATAAATCCGGGGCTTACAAAAAGTCCTTCAGCGTTAATCTCTGTTTTGGCTTTATATCCCGATAAATTTCCTAATGCAACTATTTCATCT